>JAPOOH010000340.1 GCA_026713505.1 Chloroflexota bacterium
AAAGCAGATTCGCGGCACTCCATAGCGGTCGGCCTGGCGCCAAACGGTCTCGGACTGCGGCTGCACGCCCGCGACCGCGTCGAAAACAACAACGCCTCCGTCCAGTACACGGAGGCTTCGCTCCACTTCCGCCGTAAAGTCCACGTGGCCCGGCGTGTCGATGATATTGATCTGATGGCCCTTCCAGGCGGCACGCGTAGCGGCAGACGTTATCGTGATGCCGCGCTCACGCTCCTGGGCCATCCAGTCCATCACTGCCGTTCCCTCGTGCACTTCGCCTAACTTGTAGGTCCGGCCCGTAAAGAACAGTACCCGCTCTGTCACCGTAGTCTTGCCGGCGTCGATGTGGGCGATGAATCCGATGTTTCGGACTTTGTGCAGGTCGGTCGTCATCTTCTCTCTACCATCGGTAATGGACGAACGCCCGGTTCGCCTCGGCCATCCTGTGCATCTCCTCGCGGCGACGCGCTGCCGCGCCCTGACCCCGTGAGGCGTCGACAATCTCGCTTGCCAGCCGTGAGCGCATCGGCTGCCCAGCGCGCGCTCGCGCAAAGCGTATGAGCCACCGCATCACGAGCGCGTTCCGGCGCCGCTCCGGCACCTCCACGGGCACCTGGTACGTCGCGCCTCCGACGCGCCGCGGCTTCACCTCAACCGTCGGTGTGACGTTCCGCAACGCCAACTGGAATACCTCCATCGCGTCGCGGTTCGTCTCCTGTGCCACCTGGTCGAGCGCTTGGTAGACGGAGCGCTGCGCAACCGTCTTCTTGCCGTTCAGCATGACCCGGTTGATGAAACTGGCCAGCACCACGCTCCCGTAGCGGGGGTCCGCTACCGGCACGCGTCGCTCAGCACGGCGTCGGCGAGACATCTATTCGCATTCCCTCCTCTGCCCCTTGGGGCAGACTTGCGCCGGAGCGCACCTATCACATTGGACGCAAAGCCCGCAGATCGCGCCAGCGAGCTGCGCCCCTGACCGGTTTCCCATTGGAGGACGGGGAATCCAGGCAGCCTATTGGCGCTTGGTCCCGTACTTGCTCCGCCCCCGCTTGCGGCCGTTCACTCCCGTAGCGTCCAACGCCCCACGGATGATGTGGTAGCGAACGCCCGGCAGGTCCTTCACTCGGCCTCCGCGGATCAGGACGACGGAGTGCTCCTGCAGTGTGTGACCCTCTCCCGGGATGTAGGCCGTAACCTCCATCCCGTTCGTCATGCGGACGCGGGCCACCTTCCGCAGGGCAGAGTTCGGCTTCTTGGGTGTAACCGTTCGCACCTGAACGCACACGCCCAGCTTCTGCGGGCTGCCGTCTCCACGGTACACACGGTTGCGCAGGCTGTTCCGCACGTAACGGAGCGCAGGCGCCTTGGTCTTCTTCACCACGCGCTTGCGTCCCTGACGCACCAACTGGTTGACAGTAGGCACTGTACGTAACTCCCTGCGTTTTTCGTAAGCCGGTCTGCCGAATCCGCCCCCGTTCGGGCACGAACATGGGGATGCTACCGTATGCTTACTCCTGTGTCAACCGCACGGATGGTGGTCATGGATGCTCAGAGAGGCCCGGGGCCTCATCTGTATAGTGGTGGTTTCAGGCCGTGGGAGTGCGGCCCTTCCGCAATCTTGACCGGAGTGATATGCTGCATACGCTTGTACCGTCCAACGCTAGTGGAGGCGACGATTTCCCATGCTCCGAATCCGTCTGCGCCGAGTAGGCAAGAAGAAGCAGCCGAGCTACCGCATCGTGGTGGCTGACGTGCGGTCGCCTCGCGACGGCAGGTTCGTTGACCAGGTTGGACATTACAACCCGCTGACGGACCCGCCTACCGTTGTGGTCAACGAGGAGAAGACCCGGCACTGGCTAGGCGTTGGTGCGAAACCCACGGAGACCGTCCATCGCATACTCCAGACGCAAGGAGTCGTCGAGAAAGCGGGGTAGCCTAATGAAGGAACTGGTGGAATACATCGCCAGGGCCATTGCCACTCATCCCGACGACGTGAAAGTCACCGAGGAAGAAGAGGAAGGCGAGATCATCATCAAACTTGAAGTCCACCCGGACGACAAGGGGAAGGTGATCGGAAGGCAGGGACGGGTGGCGCAGGCAATGCGCGTGTTGCTGCGCGTTGCCGCCATAAAGGAAGGCACCCGCACCAGTCTGGAAATCGTTTGATCCTGCCTCGTGCCGACAGTCTCCGGCAGTCATTTCCGTCACCCGCCTGACCAGCTCATCACCGTTGGGGTTGTCCTTGGCGCCCACGGAAGCGACGGCCGTGTGCGCGTGCAGCCGGAAACCGACAATCCGCAACGCTTCCGCATCGGGGCACGGCTCATCGTCCGCGACCAGGAACTGCACGTAGAGCGCGTGCAGCGAACGCCCGGCGGCCTGCTGCTCGTGCGCTTCGCGGAGGCTGCTTCGCGCAGCGCTGCGGTGGCCCTCCACGGCGAGACACTCTACGTCCCCTCGGGAGAGGCCCCCGAATCCCCGCCGGACGCCTATTATCACTATCAACTCGTCGAGATGGGAGTCGTGGACGAGGCAGGCGAACCGTTGGGCACGCTCACGGAGGTCATCACCACTGGCGCGAACGACGTGTACGTCGTCACCGGCGATAGCGCGGAACTCCTTCTCCCGGCAGTGGGAGACGTCATCCTGCACGTGGACGTCCATGCGAACCGCATGACCGTGGCCGTCCCGGACGGGTTGGCATGGCGGGAGTTGCGCCCGCGTCGGGAGAATCCGAAGCCGCGCCGCCGCCGCGCCCAGCGCAGGGCCGGTCCGGCCCCCGGCGGGTAGAAGGCGGGCGCGGTTTTGCCCTATCCTGCTTCCGTTCAAACCAGGTAGGAGGAGTCCCTGCATGTCCGGTCACTCAAAGTGGTCAACCATCAAGCACAAGAAGGCAGCGCTGGATGCCAAGAAGGGTGCGCTCTTCACCAAGCTCGCGCGCGACATCGCCGTCGCCGCGCGAGAAGGGGGCAGCGGCGACCCTGGCATGAACTTCCGCCTCCGGCTGATGATGGACAAGGCCCGCGCCGCCAACATGCCAGCGGACAACGTGGACCGTGCCATCAAGAAGGGCCTCGGCCTCGGCGGCGACGGCGTCTCCTTCGAGGAGATCGTTTACGAGGGTTATGCCCCCGGCGGGGCCGCCATCATGGTCAAGGCGCTGACCGACAACCGCAACCGCACCGCATCCAACGTCCGTGCCGTCTTCTCACGCGGCGGCGGCAACCTTGGCGAGGCCGGGTCTGTCGCATGGATGTTCGAGAGCAAGGCCGTCGTGACCGTCGAGGAGGTATCGGAGGAGCAGGCTGAAGAGATCGCCCTTGCCGCGATAGACGCGGGAGCCGAGGACTTCAAGGTTGAGGAGGGTGTCCTGGAGATAACCGGCGCCCCCAACGGTCTGGAACCGATAGCAGCCGCCGTCAAAGATGCCGGGGTTGAGCCTGCACAGGCCACCGTGACCATGGTGCCCTCGAACACGGTCGACCTCGACAGTGCCCATGCGGGCCAGACCCTGCGCCTGCTCGACAACATCGAAGAGCTGGAAGACATCCAGCAGGTCTTCACCAACGCCAACTTCACCGACGAGGCGCTGGAGAAGTACAGCACCGCCTAGGTCGCCACGGATACGCCCCTCAACAGCATTCCTCCGAGCCCGTCGACGCGAAGCTGGAAGCGTACAGGCTGCTTCTCGTCACACCGCTCTGCCTCACCCAAGGGTACCTCGATGTCATCACAGCAGCACTTGCATATTCAATAATGATACGTTTCAATTGCCACTCTTGCACTCTGGAACGCGCAGCCCCCGCGTCCGCACATCGCTGGACGACCCTTGGAATCACGCCTCTCCACATCGTTTCTCGCGCTATGTGCAGGGTCAGTAGTCCTGCTATCCGCATGTACCGGCACACAAGCAGCGCCTCAGCATATCGATCCAAGGCCGACCCCAACGCCCATCATCGCGCCTACACCGGGCTCCTCACTCGAAGGCACTCGCATTCCAGCTGACCCCACCCCAACTCCTACGCCGACATCCACTCCCACGCCGACATCCACTCCCACGCCGACCCTATCGCCATCCTCCACACCGACTCCAACCCCAACGTCCACGTCCACGCCGACACCGTCACCATCCCCCACACCGATTCCCCCTCCAACCCCAACCCCAACGGCCACGTCCACGCCAACACCCACGGCCCCGCCAACGCCCGCGAGCACCTCTACTCCCACCCCCACGCCGACCAATACCCCTACCGCGACAGCCACCCCAACGATTGCAGTCGAATTCGACTCCGACCCTCCCCTGGAGCGAGCTACGCCTACAGCGGTACACAACCCAACGGCAACCCGTACGCCTACTCCGACTCCGACGGCGTCACCTACTCCAACACCAACCCCGAGCGCCCCGCCTCCGGCAACGCCTCGCAAGGCCATAGGGGCAGGTACGCTCCATACTTGTGTCCTGCTTCCAACCGGCAGACCCGTCTGCTGGGGCAATGCCGACTACGGTCAAACGTCTCCTCCTTCGGAGGCGACCTTCAGTACGCTCAGCTTGGGCGGGACGCATACCTGCGGTCTCCAGACCGACGGCTCGCCGGTCTGTTGGGGCGAGAACGGCGACGGCCAGGCGTCTCCCCCATCCGGAAGGAACTTCACCATGATCAGCGCGGGGTCCGTCCACACGTGCGCGCTGGACGGCGATGGCGCGCCTGTCTGCTGGGGTGACGACAACAAGAATCAATCGTCGCCGCCGCCGGACTCGCGGTTCGTGACAGTCACTGCAGGGGACACTCACACGTGTGCGCTTCAAGCTGACGGCACGGCCGTCTGTTGGGGAGGCTTGGACAACGACCTGGGCCAGGTATCGCCGCCCGACGACACGAAGTTCACAACTATCGATGCCGGTTCCTTGCACACATGCGGCATTCAACCGGATGGTTCCATAGCGTGCTGGGGCTGGGACAGGGACGGTCAGGTTTCCGGCGCGCCGACGGACAAGGCGTTCGCTGCGGTCTCGGGTGGGCGCAGGCATACCTGCGCGTTGACCGCGGCCGGGGTCCCTGTCTGCTGGGGCGACGATGGTCTCGGGCAGTCATCGGCGCCGGAAGACGAGACATTCGTGGCGATTGAGGCGGGGCACTCACACAACTGCGGCCTGCAAGCGGACGGTAAACCCGTATGTTGGGGTGACGACGGACACGGTCAAGCATCGCCGCCCTCGCTGGAGCCCACCGCCACACCGACTCCAACACCGACACCTACCCCCTCTCCCACGCCTACTCCCTCTCCGACACCTACACCGACCCCAACGCCTACGCCTACACCTACGGCCACCCCAACGCCTACACCTACGGCCACTCCAACGCCTACACCTACGGCCACTCCAACGCCTACACCTACGGCCACTCCAACACCGACACCTACCCCCTCTCCCACGCCTACTCCCACGGCCACTCCCACACCTACGCCCACCCCAACACCCACGCCTACACCTACGCCCACCCCAACACCGTCACCCACCCCCTCTCCCACGCCGATGCCAACTCCTGGTGAGGGCGTGTCGAACATTGCCGTAGGCGCTGGAGGCTCCAATTCGTGCCTGCTCGAACCAGACGGAACGCCTGTCTGTTGGGGTGACAACTCTTTTGGGCAGTCGATGCCGCCAGTGGACGCGAAGCTGACCTCGCTCAGCGTCGGGTCCACACATGCTTGCGGACTTACAACCGACGGGTCCGCCGTCTGCTGGGGGGAAAGCGAGTTCGATCGAACGACCCCTCCGGCTGGTAAGACCTTCACTGCTATCTCCGCAGGGTTCACTCACACCTGCGCGCTCGAGAGCGATGGCACGCCGGTCTGCTGGGGTGACGACGAGAAAGACCAGTCTTCACCCCCTGCCGACTCGAACTTCGTGGCGATCAGTGCGGGTGACACTCACACCTGCGCGTTGCAGCCGGACGGCGCGGTCGTCTGTTGGGGAGGCGTCGACAATGACCTGGGCCAGTTGTCCCCGCCGGAGAACACCACGTTCACAGCGGTCGACGCCGGTTCCCTGCATACGTGTGGGGTCAAGTCGGACGGCTCCATAGCCTGCTGGGGCTGGGACAGGAACGGCCAGGTATCTGGAGTGCCCTCGGACCAGACGTTCGCATCGGTCTCGTGTGGACGTCGGCATACCTGTGCGCTGACGACCGCGGGAGCAGCCGTCTGTTGGGGCGACGATGGACTCGGGCAGGCATCGCCTCCGGAGGACGAGACCTTCGTGGCTGTGGACGTGGGGCAAGTGCACGCGTGCGGTATGCGAGCGGACGGCACACCTGTCTGTTGGGGCGACGCGTCGGACGGCAAGCTGTCGCCGCCCGCGGAAGAGACCGGGGGAGCGATGAACGCTGCCCGGCGGTTGTTGCGATACCTGCTCAGTCCTATGATGCAGGACGACAGGAGGTGAGACATGGCGCACCGCATCCTCTCGATACACGCGGGCTACGACGGCCCCAACGGATTCGTGGACGGCTACGTCGGCAGACCGGCGGATGGGGGACCGCACCCGGGGCTGGTGGTGGTATCCGGGATGGGCGGCCTCAACTGGTTCCAGCGCGAGATCACGCGGACCTTTGCGCGCGCCGGGTTCGTCGCCCTCTCCCCTGACCTGTTCGACGGCGCGCTGCCGGAAGGACGGGCCACGCAACTGCACTACAAGAATTCGCTGGACGTGCAGCGGACGGTGGAGAACCTGAGTGCCGGCGCCGATTTCCTGCGCACGCTGCCGTGGACGGCGGACGACGCTCCGATCGGCATCGTAGGGTTCTGCCTCGGCGGCGGGCTCGTCCTGCTGTCGCTGGCGCGGACGAACACATTCGCCGCAGGCGTCGTTTACTACCACAGCCTCTTCCCGGACTCGGAGGAGCTCCGGGACATCCACGTCCCGATGATGTGCCACTACGGCACCCGCGACCACACGACGCCTATCGAGGAGATCGAGGCGTTCAGGGAATCGCTCGATCGGTACGAGAAGCAGTACGAGTTGTTCATGTACGAAGGCGTGGGGCATTCGTTCCTGAACCCGAACCAGGACTCGTCAGCGCAGCGCGCGGCGGCTGCGGCGGAGTCGCTGGAGCGGACCTTCGCCTTCTTCCGGAGGGAACTTGGCGCGCCCGCCGGCACGCAGGGATCAGCGGCCGGGCAGGACGACGCGCCGGGTGAGCCGTGAGGCCATTCGGCGGCATCGTCGAATTCTTCGCGGCGTTGCGCTACAGGGACTTCCGTATCTTCTGGCTGGGACTCGTTGCCCAAGTCACCGGCCAGCAGATGACCATGGTCACCCTTGGATGGCTGGCGTTCGATCTCACACAGTCACCGCTGGCGCTGGGCTTCATCAACCTCGTGACCGCCGTGCCACGCATCATCGTGAACATGGCGGGGGGTGTGCTCGCCGATCGGTTCGATCCACGGACGCTCATCACAGCGGCGCAGACGATCTCTCTCGTCATGCTCGTCACGGTCGCCGTGCTCGCGTTGACCGACCGGGCAGCGGTCTGGAACCTGGCGGTGGCGGCGC
>JAPOOH010000341.1 GCA_026713505.1 Chloroflexota bacterium
GACCTGAACCCCGTGGCGGTGCTCATCAACAAGGCCATGATCGAGATTCCGCCCCGGTTTGCGGGAGAGCCTCCGGTGAACCCGGAAACACGGGAAGGGAAGGGCTCAACCGACGCCGTCTGGAAGGGCACGGCCGGTCTGGCCGAGGATGTGCGCTACTACGGCAAGTGGATGCGGGACGAGGCGGAAAAGCGGATCGGCCACTTGTACCCCAAGATCGAGGTCACGGCGAAGATGGCGCGGGAACGGCCTGACCTCAAGCAGTACGTAGGCCGCAAGCTGACGGTCATCGCTTGGCTGTGGGCGCGCACCGTGAACAGCCCAAGTCCCGCCTTCAGAGGCTTTGATGTGCCCTTGACGTCTACCTTCATGCTCTCGACGAAGAAGGGCAAGGAGGTCTACGTCGATCCGGTGGTCGAAAAGGGCAGCTACCGGTTCATGGTAAAGGCGGGAACGCCGCCGGTGGCGGCTCAGCAGGGAACTAAGCTAGCGAGGGGTTCGAATTTCCGGTGTTTAGTTTCGGGCGCAATCATGGATCCAGACTACATACGGTCAGAAGGCCAAGCCGGCCGGATGAGCGCCAAGCTGATGGCAATTGTAGCTGAAGGGGATGGGGGACGGGTGTATCTGTCACCCACGCCAGACCATGAAGAGGCTCTGCGAAAGGCGAACCCATCATGGAAACCTGAAACTGCGATGCCCGATGATCGGAGATGGTTTTCACCGCCCCCCTATGGGATGACAACTTGGGCCGACCTCTTCACCGACCGCCAGTTGGTGGCGCTGACCACCTTTTCCGACCTAGTGACGGAGGGGCGGGAGCGCATTCACAACGACGCCGTGGCCGCTGGCATGTCGGTCGAAGGCAAGCCGCTGCGAGACGGTGGAGCCGGTGCTATGGCGTACGCGGAGGCGGTAGGGTGTTTTTTGGCATTCGCTGTGGACAAAGGGGCGAATTACTGGTCAAGCATCTGTGCATGGCACACTTCGGCAGAGAAGTTGGTTTCGACATTCAGTAGACAAGCGATACCCATGGTGTGGGATTTCACTGAGGCCAACCCATTCAGCGATTCGTCTGGCAATTTGCAGTTAGGAATCGAACAGGCGGCAAAGATGCTCCAACGCCTCGGCATAGGAACAGTTGGTTCGTCAATGCAGGCCGATGCGACTTCATTGACAGCTATCTCTAGCAAGGTCGTTTCCACCGATCCGCCCTACTATGACAACATCGGTTACGCTGACCTATCAGATTTTTTCTATGTTTGGTTGCGCCGTTCGCTGCGCTCTGTTTTTCCTGACCTCTTCGCCACCCTTGCAGTGCCAAAGTCCGAAGAGTTAGTCGCTTCACCTTATCGTCACGGAGGCCGAGAGAAGGCAGAGGCATTCTTCCTAGATGGCATGACTCAGGCGATGCAACGTCTCGCGGAACAGGCTCACTTAGGATTCCCAGTCACCATCTACTACGCCTTCAAGCAGTCAGAGAAGAAGCACGGTGAGGGAATGGCTAGCTCTGGCTGGGAGACATTCCTAAACGCCGTAATCAGGGCTGGATTCGGCATTAGCGGCACTTGGCCGGTACGTACCGAGTATACGGGCAATCTCAAAGGCAGCGTGAATGCTCTGGCCTCCAGCATTGTCCTGGTATGCCGACAGCGAGTCGCTGACGCATCCATCGCTACTCGACGGGAGTTCATCGATGCCCTAAAGGCCGAGTTGCCGAAGGCGCTGCGTCAGATGCAGCAGGGGAACATCGCCCCAGTTGACCTTGCCCAAGCAGCCATCGGACCAGGCATGGCGGTATTCACTCGCTATTCCCAAGTGCTGGACGCCGCCGGCGAAACCCTTTTGGTGCGAGAGGCCCTGTCTCTCATCAACCAGACCCTAGACGAGGTGTTGACTGAACAAGAGGGAGACTTCGACGCCGACACTCGGTGGGCGCTGGCCTGGTTCGAGCAGTCCGGGTTCGCAGATGGCGAGTACGGCACGGCAGAGACATTGTCTAAGGCAAAGAACACGAGTGTCTCCCGCATGGTAGACGCAGGAATAGTACACTCAGGCACGGGCTCTGTGCGCCTGCTTCGGCCCCATGAACTGTCTGATGCTTGGGACCCGGAGCAAGCAACCGTCTGGGAGTCAGTGCATCAACTGGTCCGGATTCTTGATGAGGGAGAGGTCACCGCAGCAGAGGTTGTGGCCAAACTTGGAGGCGATGCCGAAGCCGCACGCGAGCTAGCCTACCGGCTCTATCACATCTGTGACCAGAAGAAACGCCCCCAAGAGGCGCTCGGCTACAATGCGCTGGTGTTGAGTTGGCCGGAGATTGCAAGGCTTGCTCAGCAGTCCATTCCCCCCATACAGGCTTCGATGGATCTGCCCGGATGATGCGGGCTCGTCATCCAGAGACAACCGACAAGATCGTTGGATGGGTACAGACCGTCCCAGATTGTCACCGCTAGGCTAGAGGCAGGTAGAGGGCACTAGGCGAGTAGAGTTCCGAGGGGAAGGCATGGCGATAACCAACAGAGAACGAGTGGGGAGCGCAATGGATGCCCTCAAGGATGGGCTTGCTCCGTTCGCCTCGCGAGAGTTCATCAATCAACACAAGGGGCGCTCCGCGCCAGTACTACAGCAGATCTTGGGAGACGCGATACAAGATGCCAAGCAACATTTCTTCAAAATGGACACTGCAGCACTCCTGAGAGTTATGTGGGATTCTTGGAACGAGGTCTACCGCGACACCTTGGGCAACGCCGAGCGAAGCCTCGTAAGCGAATTGCGGGACATCCGCAACCGATGGGCTCATCAAGAACAATTCTCCAGTGACGATGCGTACCGAGCCTTGGACTCGACCCACCGGCTTCTGACGGCGGTGTCAGCTCCAGAGGCGGGCACGGTTGAGAACATGAAGATGGAACTCCTACGCGTACGCTTCGATGAACAAGCACGCTCGCAGCGGCGTAGGACGTCCGGAGCAGCCATAGAGAGCCAGGCGGCCGGCATCCTTCCTGCGTGGCGAGATGTGGTTAACCCTCACCGCGACGTAGCCAGCGGACAGTACCAGCAGGCCGAGTTTGCTGCAGACCTCTGGCAAGTGCATCTGGGTGAAGGAGTACCTGAGTACCGTGACCCATCCGAGTTCTTCCGGCGCACCTACCTGACAGACAGCTTGACACGGATGCTCAGGGGTGCAATGGAGCGGCTTGCTGGTGCAGGCGGCGATCCAGTTGTCCAGCTGCAAACGAACTTCGGCGGCGGGAAGACGCATTCGCTGCTCGCGCTCTATCACCTGTTCTCCGGCATTCCCGTCAGCGAACTTTCCGGCATGGATGCGGTTATGCAAGACACTGGCGTGGTGGAGTTGCCGAAGGTCAACCGTGTGGTTCTCGTCGGCAACCGCATATCACCGGGGAACCCTGCTACGAAGCCTGATGGCACAGAGGTGAGGACGTTATGGGGAGAGCTCGCCTGGCAGCTTGGACTTGCCGCTGGTGGGCAAACGGAAGCACGCCGGGCCTATGAGCGAGTTCAAGCCGACGATCAGCGTGCCACGAACCCTGGGGACGCCCTTCGTTCCTTGATGAACGACTACGGTCCTTGCCTCATACTGATTGATGAGTGGGTAGCCTACGCACGCCAACTTCCGGACGAGGGAGACCTACCTGCTGGCAGCTTTGAGACGCAGTTCACCTTCGCCCAAGCGCTGACAGAATCGGCCAAACTAGCCAATCACTGCCTATTGGTCATTAGCCTTCCTGCCTCAGAAGCCCCCGTTTCACCGCAAGCGCAGGCGGATGACATTGAAGTCGGCGGACGACGGGGCCGTGAGGCGCTCAACCGCCTCAGCAACGTTATTGGACGCATCGAAACTCCGTGGCGCCCTGCCAGCGCGGAGGAGAGCTTCGAGATCGTACGCCGCCGCCTATTCGAGACGATTGTCGATCCAGCCAGCTTCGCAATTCGCGACAACGTCGCCCGGGCCTTCTGCGACCTCTATCGCACGAATCACCAGGAGTTTCCTCCCGAATGCCTTGAACCCGGCTACGAGAAGCGCATCATTGATGCCTACCCCATCCATCCAGAGGTCTTCGAACGGCTCTACACAGACTGGTCGACACTGCAGAATTTCCAGCGCACCCGCGGCGTCTTGCGTCTCATGGCAGCTGTAGTTCACTGCCTATGGGAGAAGGGTGACCGAAACCCCTTGATTCTGCCAGCCAACGTACCTATCGACGACTCTCGCGTGCAGTTCGAACTTACGCAGTACCTCCCCGAGAACTGGACGCCAGTGATTGAGCGGGATATCGATGGTGCGAACTCCTTGCCCATCAGACTCGACGGTGAATTGCCCAACCTCGGAAAACACAGTGCTTGCCGTCGCGTGGCTCGCTCGATCTACATGGGCTCCGCCCCCATCCCTACGGCTGCCAACCAGGGAATCGAAGACCGGCGAATCAAGCTCGGCTGCGTCATCCCTGGAGAGCCCGTAGCAGTATTTGGGGACGCTATGCGGCGCTTGGGTAGTGCTGCTACCTACCTATACCAGGATGGTGCTCGCTACTGGTACTCCACACAGCCAACGGTCGCCAACCTTGCTGAGAGTCGCACTGAGGAATACCGGCGGAACAGGGACAAAGTGGACCAGGAGATCGAAAGGCGCCTTCGCGCTGACCTGAGCAGCCGCGGCGACTTCAATCGGGTGCATGTGTTCCCTTCGTCGCAGAACGACGTTCAGGACGACCGGGAGGCTCGCCTCGTCGTACTCGGCCCGGATGCGTCGCACACGCGAGAGGGATCGTCCGAAAGCCGGGCCATGGTGGTTGCCAAGTCCATACTGGAATCACGAGGGAGTGCACCTCGTCTGTTCAGGAACACACTGGTCTTCTTGGTGGCAGATGATACGCGCCTCCAAGAACTTGAGGATGGAGTCAGGCGTTACTTGGCTTGGCAGTCAATCCTCGCTGACAAGGAATCCTTGGATCTGCCTCCACACCAAGTGCGACAGGCGGAGTCCCAGCAAACCACCGCCGACAGTGCGGTGGCGGCGCGAATCGGGGAAACATACCAATGGCTGCTGGTCCCCGGGCAGTCTAATCCACATGCCCCTGTCGAATGGCACGCCATCAGGCTGACGGGGCAGGGTCACTTGGCAGAGAGAGCCAGCAGGAAGATGCGAAGCGACGAACTGCTCGTGACCAGCTTCGGTGGGACGCGCCTTCGCATGGAACTGGACCGTGTGCCCCTCTGGCGAGGAAACCACGTTCCAGTGCGCCAACTCTTGGACGACTTTGCCCGGTACATCTACCTGCCCCGATTGAAAGACCCATCAGTACTGCTTGGAGCGATCAGCAACGGGCTCGCCTTGATGACCTGGGAGCAGGACTCTTTCGCATATGCCGATGAATACGATGAACCCGAAGGCCGATACCGGGGCCTTCAGCATGGTCCGCGGCCGATGCTCTCCGATAGCGATCCAGGATTGATTGTGCGTCCTGACATGGCCCGGAATCAGCTGGACGCCGAGACGGTCTCTAGTGGCGTCGCCAACCAAGAGACACCCATCCCCTACGACCAACAACCTGGACAAGTGGGCCATCTTAGGGAACCCTCATCCGAGGAACGCCAAGTCGACGGAGGCGCTGGCTCCAATGTACGTCCACTAGCCAAGCGCTATCACGGCTCTGTCAAGCTGGACCCCACACGTGTCGGCCGCGACGCCGGCACTATTGCGGAGGAAGTGGTCGCTCACCTCGCCGGGTTGATGGGGACGGAAGTACGACTGACGCTGGAGATAGAGGCCAACATCCCCGGAGGTGCCCCGGAGCAAGTCGTGCGCGTGGTCACCGAGAACAGCCGCACGCTGAAGTTCGATGACAGCGGGTTCGAGAGCGAGTGAACTGGGCTGCCAGCGCTGTTGCTTAGCGGGGTCACTGCCGGATTGGACAAGGAATCTCTGAGTTACAGTGCGACCTCTAGCTCGAAAGTTCGCAGTACGGTACCGTTTGGCCCACCATGACCTGCCTGACTTCGTAACCAGGCGGGTCAGGGCGTTCCCCATGACGTCCGTTCCTCAGATTCCCCGTCCCGCTTGCGTGGAATGGTGCAGGCCTGCCGTCCTTCACGGCTCCAGCCATTCAGCCCCATCGCGACCTGTTCCGTGAGGCTGGAGTCGCACTCTTGCATCCAAGGCGCGCGCGGCTATACTTCTGACACGTATGCGCAGATAGGAACGATGGCACCGTGCATGCAGGCTCGAATGGAGGCTGATTATGCTGACCGCCGAACAGAACGAACTCCTTTGCCGCATCGGCCCAGGCACCCCCATGGGCGAAGTGGTCCGACGCTATTGGGTCCCCGCCTTGCTCTCGTGGGAACTCACGCCTGACGGAGCGCCCGTCCCCTTCAGACTTCTGGGGGAAGATCTTGTGGCCTTCAAGGACACCAGCGGCCGCATCGGGGTGCTTCAGTCCTTCTGTGCTCACCGGGCTACACCCCTGTGGCTTGGCCGCAACGAGGAGAACGGCCTTCGTTGCCTCTACCACGGCTGGAAGTACGACGTCGAGGGTAACTGCATCGACCAGATGAACGAACCGGAGGATCTGCGATTCAAGGAGAAGATCCAGATCCGGTCCTACCCCAACGTTGAGGTAGGCGAGGTCGTCTGGGTGTACTTCGGTCCGGCCGACAGGCAACCGCCGCCTCCGAACTTCGAATGGACGCAGGTCCCCGCATCGCACCGGGACATCTCGAAAGTCGTCCAGGACTGCAACTGGGTGCAGGCGGTGGAGGGCGGGATCGATCCGTCTCACGCCCCCGTGCTGCACGGAGCGATAAGCATGGATGCCGGCCCGGAGGCCGGACTGCACCCGACATACGCGTCCATGCGTGCGAAACCGGGGATATACGAGATCAACAAGACCGACTACGGCCATGAGTTCTGGGCTGTCCGTCCCCTGCCTGCTGAAGGGAAGGAGTTGGTGCTCTCGCACCATTACGTAGCTCCCTGGACCCAGATCCGCTCCGTCCAGAAGCCGTTCCGCTCTCCCGGCCACATGTACGTTCCGATCGACGACGAACACTGCATGGTCTGGAACTGGGAGTACAGCTTCGGGGAGGAGCCGCTCTCCGACTCGGAGCGCGAGAGCTTCGACATCGGCATGGCGAACGGCCCCAGCGCGGTGGACCAGAAGACGTTCCGTTCCAGGATCGGCGCGGAGCAGGAATGGGGGCTGGACCGCGAGTACCAGAGGACCACGTCTTACTCCGGCATCAAGGGAGTGAACCTGCAGGACCGGGCCGTCCAGGAGGCGGTGGGAACGATCGTAGACCGCACCGTAGAGCGCCTCGGCCCCGCTGACCAGCCCATCATCCAGCTCCGGCAGGTGCTGTTCGACGCCGTGAAGACAGTCGCGGATGGGGGCGACCCACCCGGCACGGGGACCTCGTACTATGGCTTGCGAGGCATCGCCAGGATCCTGCAAGCGGGCTCCGACTACAAGGCGGAAACGCTCGACGAGATGCACCCGGCTGAGTTCGCCGGGTCGCGCTAGGTCGCGGCAGGCTCCGGTCATACCCTCGCGCGGCGTTCCCGCTTGAGATGGCCGATTCAAGCGGTCCGGCACACGAAGGAGTTGGATTGCGTCTGCTGAACGCGGTGCGCCTCGGTCCGGCAACAATCGTCTTCACACTGGTGCTGGGCGTCGTTGCGTTCATCGCGGTCTACCCCATCCTCCTGTTGTTCCTGAACAGCCTGCAGGTAGGGCAGTTCGGCACGGACACGACGTTCGGCTTCGACAACTGGACGGCCGTGTTCGAGGAGCGCCAGCTCCGGGACGCGTTCGTGAATACGATTACGCTGACGGGCACGCGCCAGCTGATTGCGTTCTTCCTCGGAGTCGCCCTTGCATGGGTCTTCGCCAGGACGGACCTGCCGTACAAGGGCTGGCTGGAGTTCGGCTTCTGGACCGCCTTCTTCATCCCCGCGCTGCCCGTCGTCATTGCCTGGTCGCTGATGCTGGACGGAGACCGGGGCCTCTTGAACCAGTTCCTGATGCGGCTTCCCTTCATAGAGGAGGCGCCCTTCCAGATTTATTCATGGTGGGGCATCACGTTCATCCACCTGATGACCACGACGGTCGCCATAAAGGTCATGCTCCTCACGCCGGCATTCCGGAATATGGATGCATCCCTTGAGGAAGCGTCGCGCATCCTCGGGGCTGGCACGCTCAGAACGCTCTTCCGGGTGGTCGTTCCCGTGATGGCGCCCACGATCCTCGTGATCTTCCTGCTCGGGACGATCAAGTCGATGGAGGCCTTCGAGGTCGAGCTTATCCTCGGGTCGCCGGCCAGGATCGACGTCTACAGCACGCTGATCTACCGCCGTGTCCTGCTCAAAGAGCCTCCCGAGTTCGGCGAGGCCATGGCTCTCAGCATGATGGTCCTCGCGCTCCTGCTGCCCCTGATCATCCTGCAGCAATGGATAAGCAGGCGACGGAGCAGTCAAACGCTCTCCGGCAAATACTCCGCCCGGTTGCACGGGCTGGGCCGTCTCCGCTGGCCCTTGTTCTCGGTCATCACCTTCATGGTCCTGATGATGACGGTCTTCCCCATCATCATGGTGACGCTCGGCACCTTCATGAGGCTGTTCGGCTTCTTCGAAATACCGAACCCCTGGACCCTGAAGAACTGGGTGGTAAGCCTCTCAGACGCACGGATCCTGGGAGCGCTCAAGAACACCTTCCTCATCGGCATAGGCGCCGCGCTCTTTTCGATGGTCGCGTTCTCGCTCATCGCCTATATCAGCGCCAGGACGCGGTTCGTCGGCCGGCACGCGCTCGACTTCCTGACCTGGCTTCCCGCGACCATCCCCGGCATCGTCATCGGCCTCGGCTTCCTGTGGCTGTTCCTCAAGACGCCCGGCCTCAATCTGCTCTACGGAACGATGTTCGTTCTGGTGCTCGCGGTAAGCCTGGCCAGCATCACGCTGGGGGTCCAGCTGCTCAAGACCAACATGATGCAGATCGGCTCGGAGCTGGAAGAGGCCTCCTGGGTGAGCGGCGCCTCGCATCTCTATACGTTCCGGCGGATATTCCTCCCACTCATAGCCCCCGCATTGGTGCTCGTGGGGCTGCTCTCATTCGTCCAGGCCGCGAAAGCGATCAGTGTCGTGGCCCTGCTGTCGACGAGGAGCTCCGAGCCGCTGTCGATGCTGCAGCTCGACTATATGGCGGAAGGAAAGTTCGAGGAGGCCTCCGTGATCGGTCTCCTGATACTGCTGCTGACGCTCGGCATGGCCGCCGGAGCGCGCATCCTGGGCTTGAAGCTTCGAGGCATATCGACGACCGACCCCTCCGCGTAGCGGAGTAGGCGGAGTTGGAATCTGCCGCGCTGAGGGAACGCTGGGCGGAGACGCACTGCCGGGCTCGGCTGGCTCTCCGGTCAGGCGGCGACGGGCCACGCCTGGGCTTGCAGCCCGTCGAACTCCAGGGAGACGTCCTGACCCTCTTCCCACTCCTGCGATGCGGGGAGATAGACCTGTACGTCCTGCCCCCACGGAAGACGCACGCGCGCCTCGTATCGTTCACCCACGAACAGGATGGCGCCGATGGTGCCCACGAGTTCCTGACCGCTGCCGGTTGGCCTGCCGTCGGGGCGGCTCACGTCGACGACCTCTGGCCGTACCGCGACGTTGCACCGCTCGCCTGGTCGAAGCACGCTGCCCGACGTCACGCGCGCCCGGATGACCGGTCCGCCTTCTTCTTCGAGCTGCACGGGGATCGTCTCGACGCCATTGCTGTCGACGACTGTGCCGGTGAACATCACGGTGCGCCCCAGGAAGTCGCGCACCGCCGGAGTCTGCGGGTTCCTGTACAGGTGGGTAGGGGTGCCAACCTGTTCCACGTTGCCGTGGTCCATGACCACGATGCGGTCTGAAAGGCTGAGTGCTTCGATCTGGTCATGGGTGACGAAGAGGACCGTGATGCCGAGACGGCGCTGGAGCTCCTTGAGCTCAACCCGCATCTGCTCCCGGAGCTTGGCGTCCAGGTTGGAGAAGGGCTCGTCGAGGAGGAGCAGGTTGGGCTCGAACACCAGGCTGCGGGCAACGGCAACCCGTTGCTGCTGTCCTCCGCTGAGCATCGTGGACTGGCGGTCACCCATGCCGGTGAGGCCGACCTGGTCCAGGACTCTTGCCACCCGTTCCCGGGTCTCCGTCCGCCCGACTCTCCTCACGTTCAGTGGGTACGCGACGTTCTCGGACACGGTCATGTGGGGCCAGATAGCGTAGGACTGAAACACCATGCCCATATTCCGCTTGTTGGGAGGAACGAAACTGCGGCCATTGCCGCCGTCGACCACCTTGCCTTCGTAGAGGATCTCCCCACTCGACACGCGCTCCAGGCCGATGACCATGCGCAGCGTGGTTGTCTTTCCGCATCCGCTCGGCCCCAGCAGGGTAAGCACTTCCCCCTGGTGGACCTCTATCGACGCCTTCTTGACCGCTTCCACTGTCCCGAATCGCTTCCCGACGCCGCGAAGCTCCAATACCGGTGGGTGTTCATTGGCAGGCTGTTCGGTCATGGATGCACTGAGCCTCACTGTTCGTCGTGACCAGGCTGGGCGCCCGGATCGTTGCGGGCTGTGGCGCAGCTTACGGGTGCGATTCTGTAAGGGTCAAGCTGATGCGGATGATTGAATCCTCTGCCTGGGCGCCCCTGGATCGGCGAATCCCGCCTTGACATGAGACCCCTGTAGCCCTATAACGTCTGGCACGCTACCTCTGTGTTAGCGTGGCCCGCGGCGATCGTAGTTGCAGTCCGAGGGAGGACCAGGACGACAAGCGACCAGGGCAGGTACTTACCGCGGGGCAGTCCTTTGAACGTCGTTATGGGTCGCTCGTCCAAGAAAGGAAGTCGGATGAATAGAGCAGTGAAGGCAGCGATGCTTGGAGCGTTGGTAGGAGTGCTGGCGCTCACGGCGGTCGCATGCGGCGAAGACCCTACGCCGACTCCGGCACCCACGGCTACGCCGGTCGTCGTCGAGGTCGTCGTGACCGCGACTCCCACGCCTGAGGGAGCCCATGTGGCAGAGTGGGCGGCTGTGCAGGAGGCCGCCAAGAGCGAGAAACTCGTCATCAACACCAAGCCCGGAGATGGCGCGAACTTCCTGATCAAGGAGTTCAAGAGGACATTCCCGGACATAGAAGTGGAGCACACCACGGCCTTCCCCAGCAGGTTCGGGCCGCGGATCATCGCTGAACAGGAGGCCGGTCAGTACCTCTGGGACGTGATGGCCAACTTCGCAGGGAACATGACCAACGTCATGGCGCCCGCCGGCACGTTCCAGGACCTCGAACCCTTCCTGATACTCCCCGAGGTGACCGACGACGACAACTGGTACCTGGGCTTTGACGTATACGGCAACGACGCCAGCGGGCTCGACCAGGTCTTCTACTTCGCGATGGACCTGCGCGGCGGCTTCTACGTCAACCGCGACCTCGAGCCGAGCGGTCTGACGGACGTCGACGAACTGCTGGACCCCAAGTGGAAGGGGAAGATCCTCATCCACGACCCCGCTGCGAATGGAGGCGGCACCGCTGCCATCGGTTCGCTGCTTGCCTTCAAGGGTGAAGACTTCGTCACCAAGCTGCTCAGGGACCAGGAGCCAATCATCATCGAAGACCCGCGCACCACCGCGGAATGGATGGTGACGGAGCGCGTGCCCATCGGCATCGGCGTGTACGACAACTTCCTCGATGAATTCAACACCGAGGGCGTTGGCCTGGCCATCGAGCGACGGTTGGGTTGGGGGCACATCAGCCCGGACGGGTTCGCCGTCTACAAGAACGCCCCGCACCCCAACGCCACGAAGGTCTTTGTAAACTGGTTCCTCGGCGACGACGGCCAGCGCATCTGGGCCTCGACGATGGCCAACAGCAGGCGCAAGGGCATGCCGCACCACCCGTTCCAGAACCACCCGGACTACGACCGCATCGAGACCTACACAGTGCCGGACTTCGAGAGCAATGCCGACCTCTTGACCGACACTATCGCCTTGGCTGAGCAGCTCAGGAACTAGCGGCGCAGCAGTTGGAACAGGACCAAACAGAGGCCCCCGCAATCGCGGGGGCCTCTTCCGTTCTCGTCGCTGAGCAACCGGTAAACGCGCACCGCACTCCCCGAGGGCTGCGCCTCGGCCGAGTGGAGGGAGGGTCTTCTATCCGGCGCTGCCTGTCGGGTCCATAAGGGGCATCAGGGCAGCCCGCCAGTCTTCACTGGAACCGATCGTGCACTCTGCCGCTCGGAGGTCGTAGTAGGTAGGTGCAAGTCCCGCAGGCTGACCGCCGTCCTTCACGACGTCGATCGCCTGCTGAAGCATCCTCCGTGTCACGATGATGGCGCGGTCTGCCTGCCCCAGGTGCTCCTGCTCACGGTCGACGATCGCCCCCATCGATTCCTGGACGGCTCGGTCCTGCGTGTTGATGCCGTAGATGCCGGTGAACGTGTCTGTCTTCTGCACCTGGCGGTCGATCATCCAGTCGTTCGACTTGTTGCGGTAACTGCGGAAGCCATCGTCCGGGTCGATGTCGGTTGTGAAGCTGTTGCCGCTCACCTGCGGGTCCTGGGCCTCTTCGGCCAGGGGCGCCTCACCGTAGGCGTAGTACCAGTTGTAGACCATGACGTTTTCGTCGTCGATGGGTACCCAGTGATGTCCGTGCACCTCGGCCAGGCCGAGTCCGGGCGGACGGAGTTGCGTGAACGGCATGATGAAGTGGTAACCACGCACGTACCGGCGGTCCTCGCCCAGCTGTCGCACGCCGAAGTACCGGTAGCCGTAGTCCGTCTCGTCCAGCTCAAGGAGCGGCGCGCTTCCCTGCACGAACGCGCTCTGGAAGGGGGTTCCGGGAAGCGTCACCCCCTCGCGCAGGCGGCGGTGCATTATGGGCGCGTGGGACGTGTCCACGCCTCCCTCGAGGGCCTGGAGCCAGTTGCACTCCTGGACCACCTTCGTGAGCGTGCGTTGCTCCTCGGGCACACGGGTCCACTCGTAGTTCGGCAGCGGAGGCTTGCTCTCCGGCGGGCCCATGTAGGTCCAGACCAGACCGCCCATCTCTTCTACGGGGTAGGACTTGGTGCGCACCTTCTGGCTGAAATCGTACTGACCGGGCTCGTTCATCTGGTCCACGCACTGACCGGACACGTCGAACTTCCAGCCGTGGTATACGCAACGGAGCCCCTGCTCCTCGTTTCGGCCCAGCCAGAGGGACGCCCGCCGGTGTGCGCAGAACTCGCCCAGGAGCCCTATCCTGCCGCTGGTGTCGCGGAATGCGACCAGGTCTTCTCCGAGTAGCTTCACGCGGACGGGCGGGCAGTCCGGCTCCGGGACCTCCATGCTGAGCAGCGCCGGGATCCAGTACCGGCGCATCGCTTCTCCCATCGGGGTTCCCGGGCCTGTTCTGGTCAGGCGCTCGTTCTGTTCAGCGGTCAGCATCGGCTCACCTCGTCCTGGGTGTCACGGGCATCGGGCTCTCCGGTGCACGCATGGCCAGCCGGGACTCATGTTAAAGACCCTCAGAGGCGTCGTCAAACGGCCCTGGACCCTGCTCAGGGCCGGATTCAACGTCGCGACAACGCCTCTGGGATCGCCGTTACGTCATCGAGCTCTTCGAGCCGGTCGATGAGGTCAACCACCGATTCAAGCGCCCCCTCTGAGAGCGGCAGGGGAGCGTGAGAAGCACAGTCCATGAACTTGTCGACGAGCTGTTCGCGGCTCAACGGCCTCGCCGGATGTCCGAGGGGCAGGGCGACGCGCCTCGCCGCCGTGGCGCCTGAGCGGAGAACGACCTCCACTATCCCGGCGTGCGGCGACAGAGATGCGTCGAGCTCGTGGCTGCCCTTCGCCGTCAACTGCAGCGCCTCGGGCTGACCGAGACCCTCCGGTGTGAAGTCGGACAGCGTGACCGCGCCGTTGGCCAGGGCCTTGGCCGCGCCGAAGTAGACGCTGTTGGCCGCCGAGGCCGCGCTGCCGGGCCGCTGGCGCTCCTCCACCGGCTCGAACCAGTTCCGTGAGTCCGGGTGGCCCGTGAGCCTGAGCTCGACGACGACGTCGGGGTCGATTCCGTCGTCGTTGCGGAGTTGCAGTCCGGCCTCGATGAACGCGTGGATCAGCCCGCTCGTCGGCCACGGTTTGAACGAGGAGTCGAGGGTGTAGTAGGTAGTCCCCAATCCCTCGGTGATGATCGAAGCGTCGTACACGCCGTTGTAGAACATGGCGAAGACCCCCGCCTGGCCCTCCAGTGCGTCGCAGTGTGCGCCCAGTCCCTCCTGCGCAAGAAGCGCCGCAAGCACGCCTCCCTGGTTCGGGAAGGCCGCGTAGATCCCTTTCGCGGGGGGGTCGCCGTACACCACTACCTGCCGGCTTCCTGATGATTGCATCAGCATGAGTCCCAGGGCGCTGTCGAGCTGGTCCGCCGACAGTTCGAGCGCCCGGCCTGCGCTGAGCGTGGCGCCGACGTAGCTGAGAAGCTGGCCCTCCAGGAAGCGGCCCTTGGTGTTCACTCCTGCGCGCAGCAGGGCAATGACGGACCGCATCTCGACCTCGACCCCGACAACGAGGGCATTGATGAAGTCTTTCCCGCTCATTCCCCCGCGGCGTTCAGCGATCGCGAGGGGTGCGGTGAGGGCGAAGGCCCCCGGGTGTCCGCCCTCGGCCCCGATGGCGTCGTAGTTCAAGGCGTGCACCATCGCGCCGTTGGCAAGGCCCGCCATGACCGCCGACACCTTCTTGTCGTAGCCGAGCACCGTGCTCTCAGGGTTGCCTCCGGAACTGAGGACGACGGCTGCTGTCTCCGGCCCTCCGTCGCCGAGCGTCCCGCCCGCGAGGGTAGTGCCGAGGGAGTCGAGCGTCAGCCGCTTCGCCACCTCCACCACATCGGCGGGAAGGTCGTCGTAGCGGCTCGCGGCCACGTACTCGCAAACGGTGCGCGTCAGTCCCTCTGTCGTGGCGGTCATGTCGCTTCCTCCGGTTCGGATATCAATCGCCTGGTAGCAGGACTCCCTCGCCCCCAAGAGCGCGCAGCCCGGCGCTGAATACCTCTATGGCGCGGAACGCGTCCTCATCGGCGAACTCCACGCGTGCGATGAAGTGGCGCCGCTTCGTGCTCTCCGCGAATGAGAGCGCCTTTGCAGCCGCCTCCTGGGGCGTGCCTGCTATCACCATGGCGTCAACCACGCTGTGCAGCTGCGCCGACGACAGTTCGGACGCTTGCGAGACCCCTTCGAGCGCCGACGTGCGTTCCCGCAGCAC
Organism: Chloroflexota bacterium; assembly: GCA_026713505.1. GTDB lineage: Bacteria > Chloroflexota > Dehalococcoidia > Lucifugimonadales > Australimonadaceae > Bin16. The sequence goes on from JAPOOH010000341.1 coordinate 15,301, forward strand.
CCTCGAGAAGACCCTGCTGCGGGTCGACAGGTTGATAAGGGCATACTCGGCGGCGCTTTCGTATGCCTCCGCTGTGGACTCGGCCATGAATACGGGCAGCCCGAGGGCGACTGCTACGCTGTCCGGGTCCCGTCCCGCATCGCGGGCCCCGGCCGCCACGTAGGCCATGGCCGTGGCCACCACGTCAGCATCGACGCCGACCATGGCGTAGACGCCGTCTGCGGCGGCCCCCGCGGCGGACAGCATCCTGGGGCTGCTGGCATTGACGTAGACCGGCACGGGGCCCACGGGGGCAAACCTGGCCGCCAGGGTTTCACGGACGGTCTCCACGGCCCCTGCCACCTGGGATACGGTGGCCCTCTCCCCGTCCACGTAGGCCACTGCGGCCTTCCCGCTGCTCACCACGAGGCGGGCGCGGCCCGGCGCAAGCTCTCCGAGCGTCGCGCCCAGGGTCGCCAGCATCCTGGGCCCGCGCGAGACCGGGTTCGTAACGGACGGGAACAGCGTGACCCGGCTGGTGCGCTGCGCTGCGAGCGCGAGCCGCACGAACACGTCCCTGCCGGTGTGGGGGTGGTCCGGCATGCCCACGCCGGCGAAGCCCAGTTCCTCGACCCTTTCGGCGAATCGGGATGATTCGTCTAGTGGCGCGTTAGTGGGGTCGTTGACGTCTATACGCAGGTGTGAGGCCGTTGGGGAGTAGGACATCGGAAGGTCACCTCTCCGCAAGTCCCTCGGTAGGGGACCGAGCGCAGCATACCACTGGCAACCTGGCACCGACCCGGAGTGCTACCGCGCATAAGAAGGGCCGGCGAAAGCCGGCCCTTCCTGCGCGGTCATGCGGATAACGGTCTAGCCCGCTTCGGGACGCTCGGGGTACTCGAAGAAACCGGCGCAGTATGGGCTCGGACGCGGGTCGTCCGGGTTCGCTTCGTAGTCGGGTGCGCCGCCTGGGTACACCTCGACCCGCGACCTGCCTTGCGGGTCGCACATCGCCACGGGCGTGGATGCCAGGGGGTTGAAGTCCGTGTCGGTCACGGTGATGCCCGCGATCCCCTCCGACATTACGCGCTCGAACCGCCCCATGTCGAATCTTGCGGCGAAGTTCCCCGCTTCGTCCACGGCCATGATCGGCGGCTGCACGTTCTCAGTGATCTCGTTCACCACCGTCCCCGCGAAGCCGCGTCCGATGCTCGTCTGGAGCAGCACGTGTATCTTCTGCCCGGGTGTGAACCCGGTGCCCATGACGGCGAAGCTGCTCCCGCTGTGGAGCTCCCCGACACCCGGCCAGACCACGACGCTGGCCGCGGAATCGGCGTCCTGTCCCCTTACCTCGGAGCCGAACGGTACGACTCCTGCTCCTGCCATGAGAGCGAGAAGGACTGCCAGCACCAGCGCCGTGATGAGGGCTGCTGTTGTGGTCTGTCTAAAGATGATACGGCGCATGGTTGCCTCCTTTAGTCGAATCTCGGCGTGCTCTAACGGCCGAGAAGCGCATCGAGTATAACGCGGTCAGGCCAGATAACGTGCATGATTGCGTCCAGGACTCCGAACACGACGATAGCCACGATTACCGCAGGCACCAGCGCCCACAGCCTCGCACGGCCTCGCCACTGCAGCGTTGCGAACCCGAAGAAGAGCGCGAACGCTACCGTCGCGTACTGGAGCCCGAAGATGGCTGCCCCTATGACCATCGCGGCGAGCCAGGCTGAGATTCCCAGGAACGCGCGGAATGCTACTCCGCCCGTGCCTGTGCGCATCCCCAGGTCCATGATGTCCGCCTGCTCCGAGCGGTACACGTTCATGCGGAACGTCTCGTAGAGGATGAGCGGGACCAGGGCGGCGCTCAGGTACAGCGGGAGGAACTTGGCCGCGCCCGTATTCAGCCCGCTGACGTCGATGAGGAACGCGATGACGATGGCAAGGATCGCGAACGGGAAGAGCGAGTCCCACGTCCAGCGAGGCCTCGCTTGACCGGGGAGGATCCTCGTCCATACGGGGCGTCCCGCTTCGGATGGTGCGTCTCCTGCCCCCCCCTGGGGCGGGACCACTCCCTGCTGTGCGGCGGTGGCCTCAGCGATCTGACTGATCGCCGTCCCCCTGGCCATCGCCTTGGTGAGGTAGATGACGCTGAGGATGGCAAAGATCAGCAGGATGATAGAGATCGGTCGCGTCAACATGCCCACCGGGCCGAACACGTTCACCGCAGTCCACAGGTTCTTCTCTATGATGCCGCCCAGGATGAACCCCAGGATGAACGGCGGTCGCGGCCAGCCGAGCCACTTCATCGCCAGGCCAAGCAGGCCCGCCCCGATGAGCACCATGATGTCGCCCCACGCCGTCGTCGACTGGAACGCCGCGATGAACACCAGCGGGAACAGGGCCGCCGCCAGCAGCGGGTAGGGCACCAGCGTTACCTTTGCGATATGCCCCGTCGCCACCATGCCGAGCAGAGTGATGAGCAGGTTGCCCAGGGCCAGCGTCACCACGATCGCCACCATCACGTCCAGGTGCTGGTCCAGCATCCCAAGACCGGGGGCGATGCCGTAGAAGAGCAGCCCGACCAGCACGATGGCCCACGAGGAGCCGCCGGGGATGCCGAACGCCAACGTGGGGATCGCCTGGCCGCCCTCCTTCGAGTTCTGTGCCGACTCGGCAAACAGGACGCCGTCCAGCGAACCCTTGCCGAATCCGGTCTTGTCCTTCGACAACGCCATGCCGAACGCGTACGAGAGCCAGTCGATGACGGCGCTCCCGATCCCCGGGA
>JAPOOH010000342.1 GCA_026713505.1 Chloroflexota bacterium
GGTGGAAGTCTCCGTTCTCGTCCCGCACGACGTGGCGGGTGAAAGTGGTCTCGCCCGTCACGTCGTCAAGCGTGCCGTCGGGCGTGGGCGTGAAGTAGATGATGTAGATCTGCGTGTGCGTGTCGTCGATTGGCACGCGGATCTGGAGGTCGATCGGCCACGCCGAGGCTTCCTCGGGCGTTGGGTCGCCCGTTGCGCTGGGCCGTTCGGTGGCGTGCCGGAGGATGTTCGGGAACACGGCCGGGTGGCCCAGCTGCTCCCACTCGATTGCTCCGTCGCCGCCGTACACGCGCCGCTTCACGATGCCGTACGGGTGCTCCTGGAACATGTAGCGCTCCGGGGCGCGCAACTCCCTCCCGCGGAACTTCCCCTTCTCGATCATCCTGCGCAGGTGCAGATAGTACGTGTGCGACGGGTCCAGCGAGTTCTCCTGGCACTGCAGCCAGTTGCAGTTCAGCAGTTCGTGGACCTCCACGGTGCGGTTCCCGTCCTCGCGGGCGAGCACGTCCCACCTGGGCAGCAGCGGCGCAGGCTGCGGCCCCATGTAGGCGAAGAGCAGGCCGCCCAGCTCCTGCACGGGGTAGGCGGTATGGCGGAAAGCGTCCCTGGTCGTCTCCTGCTTCGGCTCGAAAGGCTGCTCCAGGCAGCGGCCCTCCTCGTTGAACATCCAGCCGTGATATGCGCAGCGGATGCCCTCCTCTTCCATGTACGCGTAGTAGAGCGATGCGCTCCGGTGCGGGCAATGCTCGGCGACCAGCCCGTAGACGCCGCGCAGGTCTCGGTAGGCGACGAGCTGCTCGCCGAGCAGCGTGATGCGCCGCGTCGGTTTCTCCCGGCTTATCTCGCTCGTCGTGCAGATGGGGTGCCAGTACCGTCGGAGCAGGTCGCCCCCTGCCGTCCCGGGACCCACGCTGGTGAACAGTGCATTCTCCTCAGCCGTTAGCATGGCTTGCCTCCTGCCGTGCCGGCGCAGCCGACCGCGCGTCCGATCGTTGGGTGTCGTGGCGCACGCCCAGCCGCAGGCCGAACCTCCGGGCGACCAGTGCGGTGCCCAGGATGATAATGGCGACGAGGATGTTCATCACGCTCGCAGCCTCGCGCCACCCGTTCATGGCGTATTCCAGGGTTAGGAGGGACATCGTCATCGTTTCTCGCGAGGCCAGCAGGATGATGCTGGCCGTCGTGCCTGCCGCGATGGTGAAGTTCAGCGTCCCAAGCAGTATCAGCGTTGGCATGAGCAGCCGCAGCCAGATCCGGAAGTACGTGCTCACCCAGCCGGCCCCTGCGATGCGCGCGGCCTCCTCCATCTCGAATCCCACCTGGACGATGGCCGACTTGGATATGTTCACGCCGGTCGTGTTCCCCTGCAGGATGACCACGATGAGCAGCGCCCAGATGGTGGCGTACAGGAAGGAGATCACGGGGGTCCCGAGGAACACCATGAGCAGACCCAGCGACGTGAGCATGCCCGGTATAGCCGCCGACACCCAGATGATGGAGTCGAGCAACCAGCGGCCCCGCCACCGCGTGCGCACGAGGATGTAGCCGACCATGGAGAAGAGGACCGGACTGAGGAGGGCCGTTGTGAACGACAGGATGAGGGTCGTGCGGATCGCTATGAAGAAGACCTCCTCTCCGAACACGAACCGCCAGTTGTCCAGCGTGAAGGCTCCTTCCACGTTGAAAAACCCCGTCCGCCACATGAAGCTGCCCAGCAGCAGCGCGGCCACGGGTACGAACGTCAGGAGCGCGTGCAGGGTCCCGATCGCCCCCACCACCGGCCATTTGAAGCGGCCCAGGTCCACGAGCCCAGGCTTGAACCCGCTTGCGATCGTCGTATACCGGCGGCGCTGCAGTATCCAGCGTTGTATAGGGATGATGAACGCGAGCACGACCAGCGTCACCGAAGCGAGCACGGTCGCCTGTCCGTAGAGCGGGGGCTCGTGCAGCCTCACCTGCTCGAATATCAACGTCGAGTAGACGAAGAAGCCGATGGGCACGCCGAGCAGCAACTCCGTCTCGAACGACTGGAAGATGCGCATCAGCTGGAGGGCCGTCACCAGGGCGATGGGGGCGATCATGAGGGGGACCGTTACCTTGATCATCGTCCTGAGGTTGGAGGCGCCCCCGACCCGTGCCGCCTCCTCAAGCGCCGAGTCCATGTTGCGGAACGCGGGCGTGAGCAGCATGACCTTCAGGGCGATGCCGTTGCCCATCAGGCCCGTCCAGACGATGCCCGCGACGCTGAAGATGTCGAACACCGGGCCGTTGATGAACGGCAACTGCCTGAGTACCAGGTTGATATACCCGAGGTCGGGGTCGAGCAGGAGTATCCAGGCGACGGCCCCGCCCGGTGTGACGTAGGCCACCCAGAAGAAGAACTCCAGGCTGTGGCTGAACGGCAGCTTGGTGCGGGCGAGCGCCCATGCGATGGCGATGGAAGCCGGCATCGCGATGAAGAACTGGAGGCCCCACACCATGAACGTGTTCCAGATCGCTTCGGGGATGCGTCCGTCGTTGAACCCGGTGCGCCAGTTATCGAGCCCCCAGATGCGCTCGCCGATGAACATCTCGGGCGCCATGTTGAAGCTCATGATGAAGATGACGCCCACCGGCCAGATGAGGAAAAAGCCCAGCACGATGATGACGGCCGCCATGATGAACGTGCTGCGCTCCGAGCGGAGTCTGTTCTGCAGGCGGGAAAGGAAGGGCGTTCGGCTCCCGGCTATGCCCAACATCGTGGTCTACGTCCCCTCACCATTCCGTCTTTCCTGGCGCTGATTGGCTGCCTGATGGTAGCAGGGCGCCGGGCTCCGCGTCGTTCACTGCGGCGCGGAGCCCCGGTTGTGCGGTCTAGCGAGTCTCTTCGTAGATCCTCGTGGCGAATTCCAGCGCTTCGTCTCTCTTGGCGAGCACCACTGGGTCGGCGATCAGGATCACGTAGGAGACGCCTTCCTTGCGTCGGTCTTGCTCCCTGGTGGAACCCACAGGGATGTCGTCGGTCCGCAGCGTCGGGTTCTGGAACCGGTAGGGGTCGTCTTGCCAGACAGTCTGGCCCTCGCGGGAGAGCAGCCAGTTGACGTAGAGCTGGGCCGCGTTGGGGTTGGGCCTGCGGTTCAGTACGGCCACGTTGTTGCTGCTGCCCGACGGGGAGATCGTCTTGATGGAGGCGATGTCGATGTCAGGCTCGGCGAGGGGGAGGCCCTTCTCCACCAGGTCGTCGGGGTCCTGTGTCCCCAGTCCGCCGTGGAGGGCGTGGTACTTGCCCTGAACCAGTCCGTTCACCATCCCGAGCGTGTCTGAAGTGAAGGTCACGTCCATCTCCCTGATGAACCGCTCGAGGAATTCGGGACCGAAGTCCGGGTGGATGTACATCTCGAAATAGGTGCCGCCGGCGCCTCCAACGTTCGGGGGCTGCATGGCGATGACGCCCTTCCAACGCGGGTCGAAGATCTCCTCGACGGAGCGCGGCAACTCGTCGTACGCCACCAGGTCGGTGTTGTACCAGGCGGGGAAGCGCTCGACGTCCGCGACGCCGTTCCAGAGGAATATCTTGTCCTGGTCGGGGTCGGCGTAGTGGTGCTGGTTGTTGAGCCAGAGGGACTCGTCAACCACATCGGGGTGGATGAGCAGCGGCTTGATGGGGTCGTAGGCGCCGTTGGGGATCAGCCGCGTGTTCCCGGAGGTGGGCCCGACGTGGACCACGTCCGCCGTGTAACGGCCGTTGCCGCGCTCGGCGAGCAGGCGGTTCGCCTGGTCGGTGCCGGAACCGCGGCCCACGACAACCTTGATGCCGTACTTGTTCTGGAAAAACTCGATGTGATTCCTCATGCCGACGGACGCGCTGCCCCCGGCGATGATGACCAGTTCACCCTCGGCCTGGGCGGCTTGGATGAGCGCGTTCCACCTGGCGTCGAAACTCGGGTCCGGAGTAGGAGTCGGCGCGGGTGTGGCCGTGGGAGGTTGCACGAATGGTTCCTCGCCCGGCCTCAACGTGGGCGTGGGGAGGGGTGTGGGGGTCGCCACTCCTGGCAGGGGTGTGGGTGTCGGAAGCAACACCGCGGTGGGCGTTGCCGTGGCTTCGCCTCGTGGCGTCGGCGTTGCTTCGGCCCCACAGGCCGTCACAGGCAATGCGAGCATGATTGCTACGATCGCTGCGAGGAAGAGATGCTTGCGATTCATGGACCGGACCTCCCTGCTGTTCCCAGACTGGCGGTCCTCTCGGACCTGCTGCGTTGGGTGCGGGCTCCGTCGCCGGAGCTGCAACTTGCGCATTCGCGTCGCGAGCCTAGCCGGGCTGGTGGCTCCTGTCAAATCCCGGCTCGGCATTTCGCTGCATTCCGTCGTATGATAGGGTACGCGCGATGCGAAACTACACATGGGGTCTCGGTTTACCGGGATTCCGAAAATCGGTCGGCTGAACGATGGGAGTACGTACAGGAACGCCGGAAGCACAGAGGCTGTCGTCACTGCGGACCCACGCCCCGTCGGCCGCTTGACAGACACGCCAGAGCAATGGTCTGCTTCCGGCGACCTGAGCCGTCGCCAACGGGTCCGAGAGAAGGGGGTTCCATGAAGCAAATCTTCACCGCCAGAGGCATGGGCCTGGTCCTGCTGTTCTCCATCGCTGCGCTGCTGGCCATGGCGTGTACCGGTCCTGCCGGCTCGGAAGGCCCCGAGGGCCCTCCCGGACCGCCCGGTGCGCCGGGTCAGCACGGTCAGGAAGGACAACCCGGCCAACACGGCAGCCCCGGACAACACGGAGCGCAGGGGGCTGACGGCCCTCCCGGCCCCCAGGGACCTCAAGGCCCCACAGGCCCGGCTGGCCCTCCGGGCTCTGACGCCCTCAAATCGGCCGTCAGCTTCGCGGTCTATCCGCCGGTCATGAACTGGCCGGGCCGGGAGCGCAGCAGGGGCGTCTGGTTCGTGGGCGCCGGACTGGAGCCCGGTCAGTGGTTCGACATCCAGGTCCAGCCCGGCGGTGAGGCAGTGACCTTCCTGCTGTTTGGGGACGAGGAGGGCCCGGCGCTGCGTCAGGCAAACTCCGACGGGGCGTTCGCCCTGGGCCTGCCCATCGACGGCAGGGACGGTCGTCTCCTCGGCGCCTCGGTCCTGGAGGAGTTCCAGGTCATCACCGTCCGCCTCCTCGACGCGGACAGTCGTGCAGTGCTCGCGACTGCTCATTGGGTGTTGTGCGACGGCGGCGAGACGGAAGCGCAGCTGTGCTCCGTTGCCGAGGACCCCATCGACACAGGCCGGGTGACGCGTCCGTGATGAGGCCGTGTTGACGACGATACCGCACGAAGCGAGCTCCACCTTGTGGGGCTCGCTTCATGTTGCGCCACTTTGATTGACACTCCGGGTGGAGCTTCTTACGCTCGCCCTTTGGCAGAGCGTCGGCAGATCGGGAGAGCGCAGGCATAACAGGAGGCACACATGACGAACGCGAACGACCAGCAGCAAGCCCCGGCCAACCCCTATCGCCGCCCCTCCGCCTACGAGGAGTGGATCAAGGACACGGGCCTTCCCATCCACCGGGGGTACTTCATAGATGACGTGCGGACCGTTGAGGTGGCCCCGTGGGATGAGCGCGGCTGCAGCGCCGCATTCCTCGTCCTGGCGGGCCAGGAAGGCGTAACCGAGGCGCGCGTTACCGAGATCGCGCCCGCCACGACGCTCCCGCCCCACCGGTTCGCGCTCGACGAGGTGGTCTACGTCGCCGAGGGGCGCGGGATGACCACGATCTGGGCGGGTGACGGGCCGAAGCGCACCTTCGAGTGGGGCAAGCACAGCATGTTCATCGTGCCGCGCGGCTACCATCACCAGCTTGCCAACTCAAGCGGCTCCCAGCGCGTCCGGCTCCTGCACTACAACTACCTGCCCATCTCCATGAGCATCGTACCGGACCCGAAGTTCTTCTTCGACAACGACTTCGTCAACACCGAAATCATGGGCGAGGGCGACCTCTACTCCGAGGCAACCTCGACCCCCGTCGATCACCCCAGGGGCCAGGGCCGCGTCATCTGGAACGGACGCTTCTTCCCGGACATGCTTGCCTGGGACAAGCTGCACACCTATCAGGAGCGCGGGGCCGGCGGCCACCGCGTGGGCGTCATGTTCCCCGGCTCCACCATGTGGAGCCACATGTCAGTGTTCCCGTCCCGCACCTACAAGAAGGGCCACCGCCACGGCCCCGGCGTGGTGATCGTGATCCCGGGCGGCGAGGGCTACTCCATCATGTGGCCCGAGGGCGGCGAGCGGGTCGTGATTCCATGGGCGGAGGGCAGCGTTTTCGTGCCTCCCAACCGGTGGTTCCACCAGCACTTCAACATCGGTGAGACCCCCGCGCGCTACCTCGCGTTCCACGCCCCGCGCGGCACGGGACAGAGTGAGCGGGTCCAGTATCAGAACGACCAGATCGAGTACCCGGAGGAAGACCCCTGGGTCAGGCAGAAGTTCGAGGCCGAACTCGCTGAACGGAACCTCACCAGCCTCATGCCGGAAAGGGCCTACCTCGACAGGGAATACCAGTTCGCCTATGAGGAGGAGGACTGACCGGCAGGCGGCGTGTCTGAACGGCTACGGTCCCTCACATCCCGAACAGGATGAACTTGACCGCCGCCGCGACGTCCGCCTCCAGCTTCACCAAGGTGGACTTGATGCTCGGCGTGTTGGTGTACATGTCGGCGTACATCTGCCGCGTCATCTCCTCGACGCTCATGCCCTGTGTGCTCATCGCTGTTCCGTCTGGCGGAGGGTTCCAGTCGCACTGCTGCAATGATGCAAGCGTTGCACCGGCATAGGCAAGCCCTTGGTGACGCACGCATGTTATACTGACCGGCACGACCCACATGGAGTGAATGCCATGGCATCGAAGCGCAAGAAGAAGGCCCCACAGCCCCTCACCGGCGAGGCGCTCGTGCGCGCGATGGTGGCCAACGAGAAGGTTGTGCGGGAAAGCAACAAGGCCTTCGATCGCCTGCGGGCGGGTGAGCAGGGAATCCCTTGGGAAGAGATCAAACGGGAGATTGATGCCCGTTGACGTATACCTGTCCCGTGATGCCCGCGCGTTCCTGAACGCCCTCCCCCTTGAAGAACAACAGCGTGTGCGGGATGCCATCGACTATCCGATGGTTGACTCTGACCCGGATGGCAGTTCGAAGGTTCGACTGCCGCTCCCGTACCGGTTCGGCACTATCAGCTATAGGTCAGGAGGGTTCTTCCTTACCTATGAGTTTGAGAACGCCATGGTAGTGCACGTTCTAACTATCTCGCGCGCCGGCCCCGACTACTGGGGCTGACGCCTTCTCTCCGCCTGCCGCCACAGCACTCGTACCGATGGCATCCCCGCAGCGCTCGCCCGGCGCATCAGGGACGCCGGGTGGGATTCTCGTTGCGGGACCGCCTGGACGATGGCAGCATGGGCCGGTGCGCCTTGAGTTGGGATACGCTCCACGTGCTGCGGAAAACAGGATGAAGGACTCAGGAGGTGCGAAGTGTCCATGGAGGGCAAGGTCGTCGTCATCACGGGTGGGGCGTCGGGTATCGGTCGCTTCGTGGCTGGAACGTTCGCTGCCGCGGGGGCCCGCCTCGCCATCGCGGACGTGGCGCCCATGGATGCGGTCGCTGAGGAGGTCGCATCGGTCGGCGCGGAAGTGCTCACTGTCTCGACCGACGTGCGCATCGATGACGAGGTCGAGTCGCTCATGCAGCAGGTGCACGACCGGTACGGCCGGATCGACGTGCTGCTGAACAACGCCGCCATCGTCACCCACTTCCCGGGCGGGGGAAAGAGACCGTGGCCGCGCATCCGTGACATGGAAGAGGAGTTCATCGACAACGTCGTCCGCACCAACGTGATCGGCGTGATCCTGTGCACGAAGTACGTGCTCCCCTACATGGAGGCTCAGGGCTCCGGGCACGTCATCAACATCGGCCAGGGTGCGCTGAAGGCGTCGACGCGCACCGACAACATCGGGAGCGCCATGTACTCCATGAGCAAGGTGGCCGTGCGCTCCTTCACCAACCACGTGGCGGCTGAGGAAGCCGCGCACAACGTCTGCATCGTCAGCATGGGCCCGGGCGGCGGCGGAGGCCACTACCGGGGGATCTGGACCGAGGACATCGAGGAGCAGTACCGTTCCGGCATGGCGCCCATAGAGTCCGTGGGAGACCGCTATGTCCTCGCCGCCGAGGCCCCTATGGAGTTCTCGGGCCACCAGGTCGTCCTGCTCGACGGGGCCCTCGCCATCGACCCGAACGAGTAGCCGGCGAACTATTGCCCTGGGCGTTCAGGCTTGAGGGACGGCGCAAGCTGGGGAGGGCCGCGCTTCTCATCGGCTGCAACTGGTAAGAATTGGCCAAACCATGGTGATGCACCCATGCTATACTGCACTGCACGATGTGGGAGGAGCACGCACCATGGCATCGAAGCGTAAGAAGAGGCCCCCGCAGCTCCTCACCGGAGAGGCGCCCGTGCGCGCTGAGCAGTATCCGGGGACCAGTGACGAGGACTTGGTCCACTCGCGTCAGATGGAAGAGCGGGTAGAGATGGCCGAGAAGCAAGGCAAGAAACCCCGGGAGCTCACTGGAGAGGCGCTTGCGCGCGCGATGGTCGCGGACGAGGATCTCGTGCGCGGAACGATTGAGGCTGCGAAGGACGCCCGGGAGGGCAACTCTGGGAAACGTGTCAGTGCAGGTGAGATAGAGGCTTGGCTCAGTGACCCATCCCGGCCACGGCCCATTTGAAGTCCGCTTCAAGGAGAGTGCCGAGAACTTCCTGGCTGGTTTGACGCCGCGATACTACGGGCGGGCCATGACGGCGGTTCGTGGCCTCATGGATAACCCGAATCCGGACGAGCAGGCGAAGATTCCATTGCCTTTCCCCTTTCCCTACGGCTCCATCGGCTATCGCGTGACCGGCTTCTTCATCACGTATGAGTTCGTGGACGCTACGATGATTCGTGTCCTCAACATCGCTTGGGACAACCCCGACTACTGGGGCTGACGCTTGCCGCCGCGCCGCTCGGGCGGATAGCATCGCCTCTGCCATGAAACCCTTCCGTTTGCATGAACCCACTGATGTGCACGAGGCAGCGTCCGCCCTCGCCGATGCTGGCGGAGGCGCGGCGCTCTACGCCGGAGGCACCGAGCTCCTGCTCGCGATGAAATCCGGCCTGCTTGCCTATGACACCCTCATCAACGTGAAGAGCATCCCCGGTCTCGACGCCGTATCCGCCGACGGTGACACCGTCGTCATCGGCGCGAGCGCCACCCACAGCGCCGTCGAGTGCGACCCGCTCGTGCGCAAGCGCATGCCCCTCTTGGCGGAGGTCGAGCACGGCGTGGCGAACCTGCGCGTGCGCAACGTCGGCACCCTCGCGGGTAACCTCTGCTTCGCCGAACCCCACTCCGATCCCGCGACGCTGCTGCTCGTCTACGAGGCCGGATTGGATATCGCGGGCCCGTCCGGCACGAGGCGCATCACCGTCGGCGACCTGCAGACCGGCTCGTACGAGACCTCGCTCGAGCCCGACGAGTTGCTCATTGCCGTGCGCGTCCCTGCACTTCCCGCTGGCATGTGCGCAGCGTATTCCAAGTTCGGCTACCACCACCGCCCGACGCTCGGCATCGCCGCCGCGCTTGGGGTGAAGGACGGCGTCGTCACGGAAGCGCGCCTCGCGCTCGGCTGCGTATCGCCGGTTGCCCAGCGCTTGTCGCGCGCGGAGGATGTGCTGCGTGGCGAGCGCGTCGACACACTCACCGAAGGGGCGTCCGCACTGCGCGAGGCGTCCCGATTGGCCTCGGAGGACGCCGACGCGGTCGAGGACATGCACGGCGGCGTCGACTACAAGGAGCACCTCGTGCGCGTTTTCATGGAGCGCACGCTGCTGCGCGCGCTGGCGCGGAACGGAGGCGGAGATGGCTGAGGCGCCGGACACCCTGGCGGTCGCATTCGAATTGAATGGCGCACCGGTCGAGGCCACGGTCGAACCGCAGACGCCGCTCATCGACATGCTGCGCGAGCGGTTCGGCCTCACGGGCACGAAGCGCTCGTGCGACGTGCAGGTCTGCGGTGCGTGCACCGTCCTCCTGGACGGCGCCCCAGTCAGCTCCTGCACCGTTCCCGCGTTCGAGGCGCGGGGCAGGGCGGTGCTGACGGTGGAGGGTTTCGCCGCGGACGACGCCTCGTCTCCGCTCGTCGAGGCGTTCGTCAACAATGCGGCATTCCAGTGCGGCTTCTGCACGCCGGGTATGCTCCTCGCGGCGAAGTCGTTGCTCGACGCCGACCCCGCCCCGTCCGAGGAGACGATCAAGGACTACATGCGCGGCAACGTGTGCCGCTGCACCGGCTACAAGAAGATAGTAGAGGCCGTCCAAGAAGCTGCGGAGGCAGGCCGATGACGACGCGCGAATTCAAGACCGTAGGTACCGCGGTGCGCAGGGTCGACGCGGACGACAAGCTGTCGGGCCGCGCGCAGTTCACCGGCGACCTCCAGGTGCCGGGCATGGCGTTCTGCAAGCTCGTAACCAGCCCGCTGCCCCACGCCCGTATCACGCGGGTGGACGCTAGCCGGGCGCGTGCGCTTTCCGGCGTCTACGCAGTGCTCACTTCGGCTGAACTCGTCAACATGGAGACCCACTACGGCTCCGACAAGAAGGACCGCCCTGTCATCGCAATCGACAAGGTCCGCTTCCAGGGCGAGCCCGTCGCCGCCGTCGCCGCCATCGACCTCGCGACCGCCGAGGCCGCGGTCGAACTCGTCGACGTCGAGTACGAGGAACTCCCCACGGTCACCGGAATAGACGAAGCGCTCGACCCCTCCGGCGAGCCCGTCCACGAGTCCAACGTCTGCCACGAGTACGGCTACGAGTGGGGCGACGTCGATGCGGCCTTCCGCGAGTGCGACCGCGTCTTCGAGGACACGTTCGAGTTCCCGATGGTCTACCACTATGCGATGGAGCCTCACACCTGCATCGTCAGCTACGAGCCGGACCGCATCCGGCTGTGGACGTCCGCGCAGCACCCGTTCCTCGTGCAGGCGGAGATCGCCCGCCTCTTCGGACGCCAGTTGGACCAGGTGCAGGTCGTCGTCCCGTTCGTGGGCGGCGGCTACGGCAGCAAGTCCTACACGAAGATCGAGCCGCTCGTCACTGCGTTGAGCCGCGAGGCCGGCAGGCCGGTGCGGCTCGCGCTGAGCGTCGACGAGGCGATGCGCACCGTGCGCCGCCACGCCGCCCGCGGGACCATCCGAACCGGCGTGATGAACGACGGCACCATCGTCGCCCGCGAGTGCACCGGCTACGTCGACACCGGCGGCTACACCGACAACGGCGTCCGTGTAACGGAGCGCTTCGGCGACCGCATGCCCGGCCCCTACTCGATGGCGAACGTGCGGGTGAAGACGCGCGGCTTGTTCACGAACTCGACCCCCGCAGGCTCCTACCGCTCCATCGGCGGACCGCAGGCCATCTGGGCGTGCGAGTCCCAGATAGACGTGATCGCCCACGCGCTGGGCATGGACCCGTTCGAGTTTCGCGTGAAGAACCTCGTCCGAGAGGGCGAAGAGGTGCGGCGCGGCAGGCGCCCTATCGAGGGCGACCTCGAGTACGCCCTGCGCCGGGTCGCCGACGAATTCGGCTGGAACTCCTGGAGGCCGGGGCCGACGCCGCCCGGCGTGAAGCGCGGCATCGGCTTCGCGTGCGGCGTGACGAACTCCGGCGCGAGCCCTACGTCCACCTCGCTCGTGCGCTTCCATGCAGACGGCAGCGCCACGGTCTACATCGGCAGCGCGGAGATGGGCCAGGGCTCCCGCTCGGTGATGGCGCAGATCGCCGCGGAGGAGCTGCGCATCCCGTACGGCAAGGTGCGCGTCGTCGCGTCGGACACCACGGCAGTGCCGTGGGACCGCTCCACCGGCTCCAGCCGGTCGACGACCCTCATGGGCCTCGCGGTCCACGACGCCGCGATCGACATACGCCAACAGCTGCTCGACCTCGCCGCCGAGCACTTCGAGGCCTTCCCTGAGGAGATCGAGGCCGAGGACGGGCGGGCGTCGTTCAAGGGCGAGTCCGTCGCGTTTGCTGCGCTGGTGCGCAACATGTTCGGCGGCTCCGGCGGCGAACTCATGGGCAGGGGCTACGTCACGCCGAAGCATGCCAGCGGCAAGCTCCGCCAGGACACCGTCTTCTGGGAGGTGAGCATCGGCGCCGCGGAGGGCGAGGTCGACACCGCCACCGGCGAGGTGCGCCTGCTCCGCTACTACTCCATCTCCGACCCCGGCAAGGCGATCAACCCCAAGCAGGTCGAGGGTCAGGACGAGGGCGCCGCGATGCAGGCCATAGGGCACACGTTCTTCGAGGAGATGCTCTACGAGGACGGCCAGCTCTTGAACCCGAACCTCGTCGACTACCGCGTTCCCGTCTTCACCGACCTCCCCCACGAGTTCGAGACCGTGCTGATCGAGAGCGGCAACGGCCCCGGCCCCTACGGCGCGAAGGGCGTCGGCGAGGGCGGCATCGTCTGCGTCGCCCCCTCAGTGGCGAACGCCATCTTCAACGCGACAGGCGTCCGCATCTCCACCCTCCCCCTCACCCCGGAGCGCGTCTGGCGCGCCCTCCACGAGGCCGGCCAGGAGGCAGGCTAGTGGACTCTAGCGGGCATCGAGTTCCCGCTTCACATCAGGCGTGCGCCTCACCCTCTTGCCGGTGCCGGCCGTCGTCTCTTCCCGCCTGATAGTTGAGGGAGGCTGATACAGTTCAGCCTCCCTCTGCATCCAGTCTCCCAGACGTGTTACACACGGCTAGCTGGCCGTTCACCCGGGGGAGCCGAACATCTCGATGGGCGTCTGGCGCGGGCCGTAGCCCTGCCAGTACTCGCCGGTCTCCGGACGGTAGCGGCCCTGCAGGTGGTTGCCCGCCTTGTTGCTCCGGATGATGACCGCGACCGAGCGCTCACCCACCGTGTTCTCCCGGTGGATCTCGTACGGCCCGACCAGGTCGATCTCTCCGGGGCCGACGTAGACGTTCGACGCCAGCGTGATCTCCGCGTAGTCCGGGCGCGAGCGGTCGTCGTGGCGGTCGTAACGCTCGATGCGCTCGTGGCCGTCGAGCACGCCGTACAGCGTGTAGATGTACCCGTGGTCGTGGATGCCGGAGAGCCTCCCCTGCCGCGCCTCGCCCTTGACGAGGCCGTTGATCGCGAACCCGAAGTCCGGGTCCTCGTAGAAGATGAGGTTCTCGCCGCGCCCTTCCTTCGCCACGCAGTCCGGCCAGTTCTTCGACGCCTCGGTGACCGTCGGGTCGGCGAGCAGCTCCGCGAGGATGGGCGTGAGCGCGTTCCAGCGCTTGTCGAGGTCGGGCTCGCTCGCGAACAGCTCCCGGGTCTTGCTGATGAAACGGTCCAGCGCGTTCTGTGTCCTCGTCTCAACGACCAGGGCGACTCCTCCTTCTGCGATTCGGCTGCTTGTTTGGGCAGTGTGCGCCCGCGCGCGTGGCGCAGTCAAGAGTGCCGAAACATCGTCAGTCCCGCGAAAGCGGGAATCCAGAC
>JAPOOH010000623.1 GCA_026713505.1 Chloroflexota bacterium
AAGGCGGCTTTCTGGGCTGCACCTGACGCTGAGGCGCGAAAGCGTGGGGAGCGAACCGGATTAGATACCCGGGTAGTCCACGCCCTAAATGGTGGATACTAGACATGGGGGGTATCGACCCCCTCCGTGTCGTAGCTAACGCGTTAAGTATCCCGCCTGGGGAGTACGGCCGCAAGGCTAAAACTCAAAGGAATTGACGGGGGCCCGCACAAGCAGCGGAGCGTGTTGTTCAATTCGATGCCAAGCGAAAAACCTTACCAGGGCTTGACATGTTTCCGACAGTCCCCGAAAGGGGGCCTTCCTTCGGGACGGATTCACAGATGTTGCATGGTCGTCGTCAGCTCGTGTCGTGAGATGTTGGGTTAAGTCCCGCAACGAGCGCAACCCTTGTCGTTAGTTACCTTGTCTAGCGAGACTGCATGTAAAAAACATGAGGAAGGTGGGGATGACGTCAGATCAGCACGGCTCTTACGTCCTGGGCTACAAACACGCTACAATGGCCTGAACAAAGGGTTGCCAAGGCGCAAGCCGGAGCCAATCCCACAAATCAGGCCTCAGTTGGAATTGCAGGCTGAAACTCGCCTGCATGAACGTGGAGCTGCTAGTAACCGCAGGTCAGCACACTGCGGTGAATACGTTCCCGGGCCTTGTACACACCGCCCGTCACGTCATGGAAGTCGGTAACACTTGAAGTCGCCCGTCTAACCTTTATGGGAAGTAGGCGCCGAGGGTGGGATCGGTGACTGGGACGAAGTCGTAACAAGGTAGCTGTACCGGAAGGTGCGGCTGGATCACCTCCTTTCTAGGGAGTATGGATTTCTCCGATTCGTCGGAGAGCTCCTAGGTCGATCGGTGGGTGGCCGTTCCTCAAACGCCGGGTAGAGCCGGACCTCGATGAATGTCGAGGAGAGCTCCTCGGAAGAAGAGGACGGTCCCAAGAAAGACTCACCGTCACTCCGTGTTCCGAGCAATTCGGAGCACTTGGTTCACACAGAAACTCTAGATTTCCTTTCACTGTCCAGCGGTTAAGGTCGGGGTCGAGGCAACTCGGCCCCTTCTCTTTGTCACGCGTCCGCTACCCTTTCCGCCGGATCAGGTTGAGATTCTCTTCTACAACCGAGTTTGTGGGGCTGTAGCTCATCAGGGAGAGCGCATCCTTTGCAAGGATGAGGTAGGGGGTTCGAGTCCCCCCAGCTCCACCACTAACACCCATTCCCGCCCGTTCTCCAACTGCCCCTGATCGTCTCCGCGAGCGACCATTTCGAAGTTGTAACGAGTGTTACTATGGCCCTCCGCGAGCGGAAGGTGAGCATTTCACGTTCAGCTCAATCGTGCGTGACCATTTTGATGATGCCACCCAACTATTCGAGCACGACGCAGAATTCCGAAGAAACGTCACTTGAAGCAGATTTTGTCTGACAGGGTTTGGAGTGGTGTTGCCCCTAATTCCGAACCGGCAACGTGCTCGATCAAATGAGTAACTTCCGTTTATACTGGTCGTCTATGAAAATTCTCTGCCCGTCATCAACCCGCTTTCTTGGCATTTTCGCCAAATTGGCGTGGCAAGAAGGGAATGCTACCGCCGATGACAATGCAATCGACATATCCCGCCGCTCCAGAACTGGCCATTGACAGTTGGTTCAATACGGCCGACAATCCGACTCTGGCTAGTCTCAAAGGCGAAGTCGTAGTAATCGAAGCGTTCCAGATGCTCTGCCCCGGCTGCGTCTCGCATGGTCTGCCACAGGCCAAGCGCATCCAACAGGCCTTCGGCGGCGACCTCACCATGCTTGGACTTCACAGTGTGTTTGAACACCACGAGGCCATGACCCCGGTTTCACTCGAAGCGTTCCTGCACGAGTACCGCATAACGTTTCCTGTCGGCGTGGACGCCCACACGCCCGGGGTTACCCTTCCCATCACGATGGGTCAGTACCAACTCCGGGGCACTCCGAGTCTCGTTGTGATCGACCGGGCCGGACGGATCCGCCTCAACGCGTTTGGCCAGATCGACGACCTCTACGTAGGCGCTATCCTGGCTCGCCTAATCGACGAACCCCGCCCTGAGCCGGAGGCCGACTGCGACCCCGACATTGGGTGTCCTGTCCCGAACCGTTAGCCCAACCCCGAAATAACGCCCTGAGCCGTCGTTGTCACGCGTCAGCGTCCTGACCGTGTCTGGCACCATGTCGACTCCTGGGTCCATCCCAGTTCTCATTCAGTACGGTCCCCGCTCTTGTGGACCCTACCGGAGTAGACAATTGCGGAGGCCGTCCAGTGTCGACTTTGCACGACTCTGCGGCGTTAAATCGACCGGGCATCCGTCCTTCACATAATCTTCAAGATTGTCCTGTAATCTATCCAGTATCGATATTCGTCACCAAGCGCTCTGGGAAGCAACCGAAACGGTACCGCTCTCCGTTTCACTTTGCTGACGTGTATTGTAGTGGTAGAATGTTGCACGTAAGGCGCAGTTCGGAAACTTCATCCATCCAGGGAACTGGGAGCTAGAAAGATGAAGTGGTTGGTGTCAATCGGCTCGTTTGTTTTTTCGCTGACACTGTCGGGGGCATTGGTGTGGGGCAGTGCGGGTGTCGCCATGGCCGACGGTACCCCTAAGAATGTAGCTTCGCTTCCGCGTACGCCCATCGCAGCCGGTAGCGACGACGCCGGGGATGACGACGACGATGCTGACGATGTCACACGAGATCCCGAGGATGTAGTCGGCACAGCCGTCGATCCTCAGTTCTCCGACTACGTCGTCCTTGAGACAACCACCCCAACGGACGACGATGGCGTTGACACCCCGTACACGGACTATGACGGCGTAGACACGCCTCCAACCGACGACGACGGGATCGATACGCCCTCTCCAACGGACGACGATGGGATCGACACGCCGGGCACGGACTACGACGGAGATGACACTCCTTCAACCGACAACGACGGCGTGGATACTCCCACTCCTACGGACGACGATGGGATCGACACCCCTTACACGGATTACGACGGGACTGACACGCCGACCGACAACGACGGTGTCGACACTCCTTCCCCAACGGATGACGACGGGATCAGTACTCCATATACGGACTACGACGGTGTGGACACACCTCCAACAGACGACGACGGCGTAGATACCCCCACTCCTACGGACGACGATGGGATCGACACCCCGTACACGGACTATGACGGGACAGACTCCGACGGCACCGACTCCGATGGAGTGGACACCCCGACTCCTACCGACAATGACGGCACCGACTCCGATGGGATCGACACTCCGACTCCTACTGATAATGACGGCACCGACTCCGATGGGATCGACACTCCGACTCCTACCGATAATGACGGCACCGACTCCGATGGGATCGACACCCCGACACCTACCGATAATGACGGCACCGACTCCGATGGGATCGACACCCCGACACCTACCGATAATAACGACACCGACTCCAATGGGATTCACACACC
>JAPOOH010000343.1 GCA_026713505.1 Chloroflexota bacterium
CATCAGCGCCAGGTTGCCCAGCGTACCGTCCTCCAGTTCGTTGCCGAAGGCGGCGGTGCCCAGGGTCATGACGACGATAGGAAGGACTCCCGCGACCAGCAGCCCGCTCAGCATGGCGTTTACGAAGTCGTCGCGTCCGACTCCTTCCCTGCCCGCGAACACGGTGAGTATCGCGGTCAGTCCGATTGGCAGGGCGGAGAGTAGCAGAATCAGGCCCAACCGGACCGGGCCGGTCAGCTGCCGGATGGAGAGCAGGAACACTTCCTTCATCTACCGCTCGACCACGTAGCCGAAGATGCTTTCCAGCGACTCGTCCAGCGGTTCGACCCGGAAGAGTCGCGCGCCCAACTCCCGGGCCAGTCGGGGGATTGCCTCCTGCAGCACGCCGACGTTCCTGCTCAGAACGACCAGGTCGCTGTCCGGGCCGAGGTTCACCGAATCGACTTCATCCAGGTTCACCAGGGCCGCGGCCAGCGGGCGAGGGGCGTCGGTCACGATCCTCACGTGGTAAGCCTGCTCGTCCAGCTTCTCCCGGATGGCCCGTATATCTCCGGCGGCCGCCAGCTTGCCGCTGACCATCAGCACGATGCGGTCCGCCAGCAGCTCGACTTCCTCCAGGATGTGGGACGACACCAGCACGGTGCGGCCCTGTTCGGCGAAGCGGACCATTGCGGCATGAAACTCCAGGCGCTGCCGGGGGTCGGTGCCGCTCAGCGGTTCGTCCAGTACCAGCACCTCCGGGTCGTGCACCAGTGCCGCCGCCAGACGCATCCGCTGTCTCATTCCGCGGGAGTAGCCGCCGAGGCGGCGGGACTGCGCGTCGGCCATCCCGACGATCTCCAGCGCCCGGTCCACCGCCGGGGCGACGGAGGACAGGCCGTGCATCCTCGCCGTGGATTCGAGGAACTGACGCCCGGTGAGGAAACCGTAGACCCCCTCCTTCTCGGTCATCACCCCTACCCGCCGGTAAAGCTCGGGGTTGTTCCGCGAAGGCTCTCCCAGCACCGTGACCGACCCTTCGGAGCAGGCGGCCAGCCCGGTGATCAGGTGCAGCAGCGTGGTCTTGCCCGCGCCGTTGGGGCCGAGCAGCCCGGTAATGCCGGGAAACACCTCCACCGAGATGCCATTCACCGCCACCACGTCGCCGTACCACTTGGAGACGTTGTCGACTTCGATCACTGCTCCGGACGCACTCAGCGGCTATCCTTTCGTAGCGTCTCCATAGCAGGACCCCGAGGCCGAAGGTCAGCAGGGCGTACCATAGCACCGGCACGGGACGCGGGAGTTCGGAGGAAACGCCGCCTGCGTCGTTGCCAAAACCGGGGTCGTCCTTGCCGAATATGATGTCGTTGACCCTGGTGGGCGCCTCTCCCACGCTGACCAGCGACAACCACTTCGCCGCTCCGCCGGTGACTCGCTGTTCGCACTCGCCGGATCTGCCCGATTCGGTGCAGGCGGTGAGCGCGCCGGAAATCGCGGCGCTGATGATGAACAGACCGATCACGAAGGCGGCGGCATAGGCCCTCCGTTCGGTGAACGCGGCCACCGCCAGCGGCACCGTGGCCAGGAACACGGCCACCACCAGCCCCGCGCCAAGGATCCGCGGAATGCCCAGCCAGTTCTGCCGGAGGTACTCCGCAGGATCGGACGCTGACAGCACCAGCCCGATCCAGAGCACCAGTTGTCCTGAGTAGACCAAGGCGATGGTCA
>JAPOOH010000634.1 GCA_026713505.1 Chloroflexota bacterium
CGTGGAAGTCGTGGGGCCACAGGTCAGCGCTGATCTACGTCGCAAGGCTCTGTTTGCCCTGTTCTACGCCGTGCTGGGTATTGTGATCTATCTGTCCGGTCGTTTTGAGGCCAAGTGGCTGATCTCCCTGGCTCTGGCGGCAACGATTTTCATCGTCACGTACCCAATCATGCAATGGCTGCCCGACATCTCTCCTACTGTCCTGATCGTCGTCGCCTTGGCGATTACTACTGCATTCGCTCTCCTGTTGCGACTACACTACGCTCTGGCAGCCTTGGTCGCCATCTATCACGACGTGCTGGTCACCGTGGGCCTGTTGTCGATTTTCAACCGGGAATTCGACTTGCAGATAGTGGCGGCTCTATTGACGATCATCGGTTATTCCCTGAACGATACCATCGTCATATTTGACCGCGTGAGAGAGAACATGCGCAGCCGGCGGTGGGACGATTTTCCGTCCGTGGTTAACGAAAGCCTCAACCAGACCCTCAGCCGTACCATCCTGACGTCAGGCCTTACCATGGTCGTGATCGTGTCTCTGCTTCTCCTGGGCGGCGAGGTCATCCGCGGTTTTGCCTTTGCCTTGCTCGTTGGCGTTATCGCCGGGACATTCTCGACCCTCTTCATTGCCAGCCCGCTGCTCGTCTACTGGCACCAACGCACACCGCGCCGGCAAGCCAGTGGTCTTCCCGTTGGTGGCACGACTTAAGTTCCGGTACCCCTCGGCGCGCCAGCCGATGCCAGTCTTCGAGATTCCTGCGGTGCTCGCCCTCCTGCTCCCAGGAATAGCGACCCTGACGGTATTTAGCCGCATATCCGCTATGCTACCGCAGATAGGGTTTCCGGCCTTGGGTGAATCTTTAGCACTGCCCGGATGCTCGCAGAACGCGGGGCAGAGACCCTGCGTGATCGCTCCGAAACCCTGATACCGCTGTAGAATCCGGCCCGCAATCGACCTCGTTCTCTCGCTCAAGACTCCGTTGCGCGCGAAGCCCCTGTTTCAACACCTCTACCTGACTCTGTTCCTCTCTACCTTTGCCTTACCTGCATGGGACCAAAGGGGCGTCCACTGTTCGCCTAGCAAGTAATACCAACACCTGGTTTACTCAATCCGGAAGGATGGCGACGACCCTTATGCCGCCCCGACAGTCCGGCAGGCAAGACGGCTGGCCGTTCGAATGGGAGCTCAGAGCCCAGAGACCGGAGGGAACAGGGAGTCGGTGCCAAACGGAGAGTTAGGCTCGAAAACCAGGGATGTGGGCGTAATCGTAGAGGAGATGCCCTGGCAATTTCTCGCCAGGAGCTCGAGGCGGTGACTGTTGGGTGAACATTCTAGGAGGCGAATCGGACCAGAGGCTTCGTACCTATTACCTTTCGGGGAGCCGCGGGACCGCTGTCATGAACAATCAGGTAAAGCGAGAAATGCAGGTTACGGTTGCGCCCCTGCATCGGAATGGTTCCGATGCAGGTGACTTTGAAGTCCGGTGGACCCCGCCTGAAGGGAACTGGAATTGAAGGCGAACATGACAACCGCTGTCAACTCTCAGGCAGACATTTTGCGAAACGTCGCTGGTATTCCCAGGTTCTCTTCGTTTCCCACCCTCCTATACCAACCCCTGCCTGGCGGCAACCGTGGAGGAGACGAGTTTAGAAGTAATAGCGGA
>JAPOOH010000344.1 GCA_026713505.1 Chloroflexota bacterium
GCCGATGAGGCGGGCGCGGGGGGGGGCGGCGCGGCGCCCCTGCGCCTGGGAGCCGGTCCGGTAGTGCGTCGCAAGCAGCAACGGCACGCCGCCGGGCTGCACCGGCTTCGGGTCGAGCGTCAGGTCGTCGAACCGGAAGTGCGAGCCATCGAACGTGACGTTGTCCTCCGTCCAGAGCCGCTTCATCAGGCGGACGGTCTCGGAGAAGCGTCCCGCCCGGGAATCCGGCGCGACGCCCGCCGCGGTCCAGTCCTGCCGCTGGTCGTCGTTGAACGCGCCGCCGACGCCCGCGCCGATGACGATGCGCCCGCCGGACACGATGTCCGCCGTGGCGATGGCGTGTGCCAGCGGGACGGGGGGACGTAGCGCGGGCAGCAGCACGGCGGTGCCGATGCGGACGCGCGATGTGCGCGCGGCGATGGCCGACATCGCGGTCACGGGCTCCAACCGGGGCTTGGAGACGAGGCTGTCGCCGACCCAGACGGAGTCGAGGCCAGCGGCCTCTGCGCGCTCCGCGAGGGTCAGCATGCCGTCGGCGGAGTAGGGGGTGCCCTCGCGCTGCGCGCGCATGACCATGCCTCTCGTGCCGAGCAGCAGGCCGATCTTCGGTTTCGTCATCTATCGCTCCTGTTCAGTGGGTGGCGCCGGCAGGGGGCTCTTTCGTGCACCGCGCAACCACGCCTCCCAATCGTAGACGCTCGACGTGAACCAGGCCACGTTCTGCTTCGCCCACTCGTAGTCGGCTCGAGTGTCGAGATCGAAGGCAACGCGGGGCAGATCGGGCGTGACCAGCGCCGCTCCTGTCGCAACCGCGGCTTCGCAGTGCTTCTCGAAACTGCGTTCGCCCAGGAGGGGTTCGAACGCGGTGGCGGCGGGTTGGAGCAACGCGTTGGTGCCGCCGTCGCTCGACGCGCGAACGCAGACCGTGGCAGCGTAGCCGTGGCTCCCTGCGATCACAGCGACCACGTCGTTATCGGTGATCAGCGGCAGGTCGCCGGGCAGGAAGAGCGTAGCCTCCGCCCCGTCGGCGCAAGCATCCTGTATGGCCGCCCAGAGCGCGGGGTTCAAGCCATCGGCGGTGTCGGGAGTCCAGCGCGCGCCTGAGGCTTCGGCGACCTCGCGCACGACTTCGTCGCCGCCCACGACAACGCATGCTCCTCGCGCCGTGGCGCTCACGGCGGCAGCGACGACGCGTTGCAGCATCATGAGCACGGCGGCCTGCCGTTCAGACGGAGGAAGGTCGTCCCAGAGGCGTGTCTTCGCTTCGGCCAGCGGCTTCATCGGCACGAGGGTCCGCAGCGGATGGGGCAGGTCGGCAGTCAACGTGCGCTCCGTCGAGGGGCGGGGTGCGACGCGAGGACCAGCACCTCGCGGGCGAGGGCGGTCTTGTCGGCGTCCGTGGTCATGACGGTCGGGGCGACGTGCGCGGCGATGCCGAGTGCCTCCACCGCGGGGGCCTCGGCGGCGTCGCTCCCATCGAGCACGAGCACGTCGATAAGCCCTGCGTAGCGGCGCGCGACACCGGCGTTGCTGACCTCCTCGCCAAGCTCCGCCATCATCTTGGCGGCGGGACCCTTCAACGCGCGCCCACCCACGATGGGGCTGATTGCGATTCGCGGCCCGGCGAACCGTTCGATGGCGCCGTGGACGCCCGGCACGGCGAGCACCGGACCGATGCTTACGAGCGGGTTGGACGGGCAGAAGACGACGGCGTCCGCATTCGCCAGAGCGTCGTGGAAGGCAGAGGAGGGCGCCGCGTTGTCGGCTCCGGCGAACCGCACGCCGGCGATGCGGGGCTCACAAGCGTGGCGGACGAAGTACTCCTGGAACGCCATCTCACCGCGCTCCGTCTGCGCGATGGTGCGGACGGGGGAGTCCGACATCGGGACGACGGGATGGCGCACGCCTAGCGCGTCGCAGATCGCGCGGGTGGCCTCGGTCAACGTGCAGCCCGAAGCGAGCAGTTCCGTGCGGCGCAGGTGCATCCCGAGGTCGAGGTCGCCGAGCCTGAACCAGGTCTCGCCGCCGAGCCTGCCGAGGGCGTCCAGCGTCCGGAACGAGTCGCCGGCGACGCCCCAGCCGGTGTCCGGGTTCGTTAACCCGGCCAGCGCGTAGACGACGGTGTCCACGTCGGGGGAGACGTGCAGGCCGTGGAAGGTCTCGTCGTCGCCGGTGTTGACGACGACCGTGAGTTCTTCCGGACCGAGCAGGCGGGACAGGCCGAGGGCGAGCTTCGCGCCGCCGACGCCGCCCGAGATGGCGAGTACTCGCGGCATGGCGGGGCCATTGTAGCGGCACGAAGGGCATGGCAGGGCTGGCAGGACGGATGTAAGCATGACATCATGTATACATGAAGCGCACACAGGTCCAACTGGACGAAAAGAGCCATGAGCTATTGCGGCGGAGGGCGCATGAGCGCCGCGTCTCCGTGGCAGCACTCGTGCGGGAGGCGGTCGGACAGTACCTGGCCGAAGCACCCAGGCGAAAACGGACGCTTGCCGATTTCGGGTTCATCGGGATCGGGAGGAGCGACCAGTCCGACTATGCGCCGGTCTCCGAGCGACATGACGAAGCCCTGGCGGACGCGATGTATGCGGAGATGCAGGAGAAGGCGGACGAGTTCAGCCGCCACCACGGGCTGGACCGCTCGTGATCTTTGTCGACACGTCGGCGGTCTACGCGCTCGTCGACGCGGACGACCCGCGCCATGCCGTTGCGGTTTCGCTCTTCCAAACCGCAAACGACAACGACGAGGCGCTCCTGGTCCATTCGTACGTCATCTCCGAAGCCGCCGACCTGATGCGGCGCCGGCTGGGAACGGAAGCGGCTCTCGCCTTCCTCCATGGCCTCGATCACTTTACGCTGCACTGGATAGACGCGACCGACCATGCCGAAGCGGTGGCCCTGCTCGCAGAGCGCAACCGGCGGGGGCTCAGCCTGGTGGACTGCGCGAGCTTCGTTGTCATGCGCAACTACGGGCTGACGCACGGGCTGTTCTTCGATGAAGACTTCGAGCGGGAAGGGTTCGCGCTCTACTCAGGATGACCGGGCAAGCACCTCGGGCAGGGTAGGCCCCTGCAGGCTGGGCGCCCGCTGCCCCTCGTAGCGGAAGGCCTCGAGTTTGATGAGCTCACGGTAGGAACCGAAGCGCTCCGGGTGCGCGGCTGCGACGTCCAACGGCTCCGGCTCGTCCGGTTCTACCTCGTGGACGCGGCGTGTCTCGTAGAGTGTCGTGCGCTCGACGGGGAGGCGGCCTGCGTCGCGTATCCAGCGCCGCAGTTCCGACGGCGGGACGAGCTGGCCGTAGGACGCACCCGCGGCGGTGGAGATGCTCTCGTTGATGAGGGTGCCTCCCACGTCGTTGCAACCCGCGGTCAGGAGGAGTTGGGCGAGTTTCGGGCCTTCCTTCACCCAGGAGCACTGGATGTTGTTTATCCAGCCGTGGAGCATGATGCGTGCGACGGCGTGCATCCGCACGACTTCGGCGCCGGTAGCACCAGGCCGCATCTCGTCCGACATCTGCTTTACGAACATGGGCGCTTCCGCGTGCACGAAGCTCAGCGGCACGAATTCGGTGAAGCCGCCCGTGGCCTTCTGGATGTCCCGTAGGTAGGCGAGGTGTGCGGCACGGTGCCGGTTGGTCTCGATATGGCCGAACATGATGGTGGACGTGGTGGGGATGCCGAGCCGGTGTGCGGTGGTGATGACCTCCGTCCATTGTTCGACGGTGATACGACCGGGGGCGATCTTGTCCCGCACGGGCTGGTCGAGTATCTCCGCCGACGTGCCGGGAAGCGAGCCGACGCCCGCGTCGCGCAGCTCGCGCAGGTAGTCCTCGATCGTGCCGCGGGAGCGGACAGCGCCGTAGAGCACCTCCTCCGGTGAGAATCCGTGGATGTGGATGTCCGGCAGTTCGGCCTTCAGTTCGCGCTTCAGGTCGATGTAGAGCGAGCCCTCCATCTTGGGCGGCAGTCCTGCCTGGATGCAGACCTCAGTAGCATCGAGGTCCGCAGCCTCACGGGCCCGGCGGATGATCTCGTTCAGCGGGAGGAAGTAGCCTTCCTCTTCGCGGAAGTCCCGGCTGAACGCGCAGAAGCCGCAGCGCTTGATGCAGACGTTCGTGAAGTTGATGTTGCGGTTGACGACGTAGGTGACGCGGTCGCCGTTGACCTGCCGCCGCAACTCGTCCGCCGTCGCCATCAAGGCAAGGAACGCCGCACCGTTGGCCTCGAAGAGGCGCGCGCCTTCCTCCACCGTGACCTCGCGTCCCTCCAGCGGTTTCGCGAGGATGCGGGCGATGTCGGCTGGGACACCGCTCAGCAGCGATTCCAGCCCTCCCCATACGTGCTCGGTCTGTCCGTTTCCTTCGCTCACTGTTCGCAACTCCATTGCTCCAGTTCCGGTTTCACATAGCCGTCGTCGTCAATCAACTCCGCGAGGCGGGAAGCGACCTGTGGCGAACGCGTCCACATGCCGTCGAGGACGTGCGATGGGTAGAGCGCGGTGCGTTCCCGCAGCTCGTAGCCTGCCTCCCGCGTCAGGTCGCGCAGCCGGTCGGTGTCGGGCCATGCCGCCTCCGGGTTGATGAAGTCCTTCGTCAGGGGAGAGACGCCTCCCCAGTCGTTGATGCCGCAGAGGAGGTAGGTCTCGTAGCCGTCCGCCTGCAGGTTGGGCGGGGCCTGGATGTTCATGTCGGGCCCGAGCAGCAGGCGGGCGACGGCGAGCGTGCGCAGCATCTCCAGGGCCGACGGCTCCGGCGCGCCCCGCATGCGCGTTCCGGGTTTCGCGCGGAAGTTCTGAACGATGACCTCCTGGACGTTGCCGCGGCGCTCCTGGACGTCCCGTATCGCCAGGAGCGCGTCGACGCGCTCCTCCGGCGTCTCGCCGATGCCGATCAGGATGCCGGTCGTCATCGCGACACCGAGGTCGGCAGCCGTCTCCAGAGTGGCGACGCGCTGCTCCGGGCGCTTCGTAACCGTGCCGTGGTGCGGGCCGCCGGGCTCGTGCAGTCGGAGGCTGGCGCTTTCCAGCATGATGCCCATGCTGGCGTTCCAGGGAGCGATGGCCTCCATCTCGGCGTGGTCGAGCGTGCCGCAGTTGGTGTGCGGTAGCAGGCCTGTCTCCTCCAGCACGAGCCTGCTCATCGCCGCCGTGTATTCGGGGGTCGAGTCGAAGCCCAGCTCTCGCAGCGTCTCGCGCATCTCGGGGTGGCGCTCCTCCGGGTGGTCGCCGAGGCTGAGCAGCGCCTCCTTGCAGCCGAGCTCCGCGCCCCGGCGGGCGACAGCCAGCACCTCGTCCGGCGTCATCGTGTGCGCGCCGCGTTGGCGGGGTCCCTTCACGAACGTGCAGTAGCCGCAGCGGTCGCGGCAGAGATTGGTGAGGGGGAGGAAGACCTTGCGGGAGTAGGTGACGCGACGGAGGGGGCGAGCGCGGTCATTCAGTTCGCACGCGGCTGCCATGAGCGTGGTCAGGTCAGCGGGGTCGCGGGAGGCGAACAGGCGATAGCCGTCGTCGGCCATCAGGCTTTCGCCAGCCAGGGCCTTCTCGATAACCGCCTGGACGGAACTGCGAACGGTCTGCGTTGCCATCGCTCCTCGGCATGGAACATGCATAGATCATGCCCGCAAACGGCACGAGGCGGGGATCTGCGGGCCGAGGCGCGATGGGCCTCCCACGGAATCCGGATGGTACCATGCACGCGGAGGATGGCCAACCATGGGAACGAAGACACTCGCCGCGCGGTCGCTCGCGATAGCGGTGCTCGGTGGCGCGACGCTCATGTCGCTGAGCGCGTTGCGCGACTGGCTGGGGGACTGGGCGGCGTTGCTGTGGATGTGCGCGACGATGTTCTTCCCGTGGGTCGCCGGCATGGCCGTGGGCCGGGGTATCGGCGTGACCGCACCCGCCAGGCTCATGGGCGCGGCTATCGGCGTCATCGTCGTCATCGCGCCGCTGTATGCGTTCGCTGCGATGCCGCTGCGCGACGTCCCGGCGGACGGCGACTGGTGGATGCTGGCCGGGCCGTTCGCGGCGCTCGGCGCGGTGCTCGGCGGCATGGCGCTGCCGGTCGGCGTGCGGGTACGGAGCGCGCGGCGCCGCGCGGAGGCGTAACGCGCCTTCAACCATAGCGAGCAGCAGGAGTATCACCACACATGGCAACTCTCACGGGCAAGACCGCGCTGGTTACCGGAGGCGCGAGCGGCATCGGGAAGGCGATCGCCAGGCGCTTCGCGGACGAGGGCGCGCACGTCATCGTCAACAACATCACGGAGTCCGGCAGCAAGGTCGCGGACGACATCGGCGGGTCGTTCGTGCAGGCCGATCTGTCGGACGCGGATCAGACACGCTCGCTGGCTGAGCAGGTGCTGCGGGAGCACGGCGGCGTCGACATCCTCGTGAACAACGCGGGCGTCCAGCACGTCGCTCCCATAGAGGAGTTCCCGGAGGAGGAGTGGTCGCGGATGCTCCAGATCATGCTGACCGCCCCGTTCCAGCTGACGAAGCACCTGCTGCCCACGATGAAGGAGCGGGGATGGGGGCGCATCATCAACATGTCGTCCGTGCACGGCCTCATCGCGAGCCCGAACAAGTCCGCCTACATCGCGGCGAAGCACGGCATCATCGGGCTGACCAAGGCGGTCGCCGTGGAGGCCGGTGTGTACGGCGTGACGGCGAACGCCATCTGCCCCTCGTTCGTGCGGACGCCGCTGGTCGAGAACCAGCTGCCGGACCTCGCCCGGATGGCGGGGGTGAGCGTCGACGACGTGGTCGAGCAGGTGGTGCTCGCTCAGGCGGTGGTCAAGCGGCTCATCGAACCGGAGGAGGTCGCGGGGCTCGCGCTCTTCCTCGCCTCGGATGCGGCGAGCGCGGTCACCGGCGCCGCGTACAACATCGACCTTGCATGGACGGCCCGCTGAGACCGTCCGCCATCGGGGGACGCGATGCCCGCCTTCGTGGGAACAACGTATTCGCGACACCTCGCCCTTTCCTCGTCGACCCCTCCCCGCGTACGCTGGTTGCATGACCGTCGTACGCGCAGCAGCCATAGACCGCGCTTATGGCTCGTGGGCCCGGCCATAGATGGGGTTTATGGCAGAGCACCGCGCACACCGCCCCCCGTGCGGATCTTGAACGGAAGAACGCGGAAGCAGGCCATGGCCTTGTCGATCAACCGTTCAAGAACGGAAAACGCCCGCCGTTTACTCGTGAGTGTCGTCGGTTAAAGCGGCGGTTGAACGCGGGAACGACGGGGACTGGGTGCCTCCGCCTTCCCGCCTCCGGGGGAATGAGGAGAGGGGTTCCGGGCGGCCCGTTGAGCGTTGACGCAAGACCCCGGCGAGCGTACGCTCGCGCCATCGTTCAAGCGTATGGAGGAGGTTCGCGATGACGACGACGCAGGATGCTCCGGCCGGTGTGCTCGACATCTCCGGCGAGGTGCTGATCTCCGCCGACTCCCACGTGATGGAAGAGCCGGACTTCTGGCACAGCCAGTTGCCAGACAACCTGAAGGGCGACGTTCCCGAATTTCCTCCCCGGCCCAGGACCGGCACTGCGATGGACGACCAGCGCCCCGGCGGCTACAACCCGACCGAGCGCATCAACGAGATGGAGACGGACGGCGTCTCCGCCGAGGTGCTCTACCCGACGCTGGGTCTGCGGCTATTCAGCCTGGAGAGCCCGGAGGCGCAGGAGGCTTGCTTCCGCATCTACAACGACTGGCTGATGGAGTACTGCTCAGTCTCTCCGCAACGACTCGTGGGCATCTCCCTCCTCACGTGCTATGACATCGACAAGGCGGTCGCCGAGCTGCACCGAACGCATGAGGCGGGGTTGTACGGCGCGCTGGTCTGGCAGGTGCCGCACCCCGACATTCCGTTCACCGGCGACCACTACGACAAGCTGTGGGCGGCGATGCAGGAGTTGGATGTGCCGGTGCACCTGCACATCCTCACCGGGTTCGACTACAGCGCTCACACGAACTTCGGCGACCGGAGAGGGGACCCGCTGCTCGCGCACCGAGGCTCCGTGAACCTCAAGCTCCAGAGCGTGACAAACTCGCTGTTCGATCTCATCTTCACGGGTGTCTTCGAACGCTTCCCCCGTCTGAAGGTGGTGGTGGTGGAGAGCGAGATAGGGTGGATACCGTTCCTGCTCCAGCAGTGGGACTACTACTACAAGCGGTTCAAGGACTCGCGGCCCATGCCGATGACGATGCTGCCGAGCGAGTACTTCTACCGCAACTGCTACGCGACGTTCTTCAACGACTACGTGGGCGGGCAGTTGCTCTCCTGGTGGGGGCAGGACAACTGCATGTGGTCCACGGACTACCCGCACCCGAACTCGCCGTGGCCCAACTCGCGGCGCGTGCTCGCGGAGAACCTCGGCCACCTGCCGCTGGAGACGGTCCGTAAGCTCGTGAACACGAACGTCCGGAAGCTGTACCCGATAGGCGGGTGAGCGAATTCACCCGCGTTCGCGGCGTCCGGTCTGCCCGGCAGGGGTAGTTCTTCCCGCCCACCCACCCGGGGTGCCTGTGGGGGGGACGCCCCCCCCCCCCGCCGCGGAGAGGAGAAACGTCCCCCTCCTCCCCCCTCCACCCCGCTCACCCCACCCGCTGCGGGGGGGGGTGCAGACGACGC
>JAPOOH010000345.1 GCA_026713505.1 Chloroflexota bacterium
AACCTGCTGGTCAACGGCGCGTCCGGCATCGCGGTCGGCATGGCCACGAACATCCCGCCGCACAACCTGCGCGAGGTCTGCGACGCGCTCGACTACCTGGTCGACAATCAAGAGGCGACGACCGAAGAGTTGATGAACTTCGTGCAGGGTCCGGACTTCCCGACCGCCGCGACGATCATGGGCCGTGAGGGCATCCGGGACGCGTACGAGACCGGACACGGTCGCGTGATGGTGCGCGCGAAGGCCTCTGTGGAGGACGCGGACAAGAGCGCCACGCGCCAACGCATCGTGGTGACGGAGTTGCCGTACCAGGTGAACAAGGCGGCGCTGGTCGAGAAGATCGCCATGCTCGCCAAGGAGAAGAAGATCGAGGGCATCTCCGAGGTCCGGGACGAGTCCGACCGCGAGGGGATGCGCATGGTGGTGGAGCTGCAACGCAATGCCGCCGCGGGCGTGGTGCTCAACAACCTGTACCAGCACACGTCGATGCAGAACGCGTTCCACGTGAACATGGTCGCGCTGGTGGACGGCCAGCCGCGCGTGCTCACGCTCCGGAGGGCACTGCTGCGCTTCCTGGACTTCCGCAAGGAGGTCATCCGCCGCAGGGCCGAATACGACCTGACGCGGGCCCGGGAGCGGGCGCACATCCTGGAAGGTCTGCGGGTGGCGCCCGAGAACATGGACGAGGTCATCGCGCTGATCCGCGCGTCCGCAGACTCCGAATCGGCCCGCAACGGCCTGATGCAGCAGTTCGGGCTGACGGAGGCGCAGGCGCAGGCGATCCTGGAGATGCAGTTGCGGCGCCTGGCAGCACTGGAGCGCGAGCGGATCGAGAACGAGTACCAGGAGTTGATGAAGCGCATCGACGAGTTGCAGACCTTGCTCTCCAACCCGGAGAAGGTACTGGCCGTGGTGAAGGCGGAGACAGCCGACCTGCGCAAGACATTCGGAAACCCCCGGCGCACCGAGATATCGGACGAAGAGGCACGCGACCAGTCGCGGGAAGAGCTGACGCCCCACGCTGACGTGGTCATCACGCTGAGCGACCGCGGCTACATCAAGCGTCTGCCCATCGGGCTCTACCGCCTGCAGCGGCGGGGGGGCAAGGGCGTGAAGGGCCAGGAGCGGCGCGAGGGCGACGCCGTGCAGCAGCTGGTGGTGGCGGACACGCACGACTACCTGCTGTTCTTCACGGACAAGGGCCGCGTCTACCGGAAGCGCGTCTTCGAGGTTGGCGAGGACTCGTCGCGCCAGACCCGCGGCACGCCCATCCAGAACCTCATCGAATCGATCAACCCGAACGACGAGACTGTCACCGCCGTGGTGGCGATCCCGGAGCCGCTGGCTGACCTCTTCATCTTCATGGCCACCCGCAAGGGGAAGGTGAAGAAGATGCACCTGGACAAGTTCCAGAACATCCGCCGCGTGGGGCTTGCGGCGTTCGACCTGGAGCCGAACGACAGCCTGCTCACGGCGCGCCTCG
This sequence comes from Chloroflexota bacterium, assembly GCA_026713505.1. Classification (GTDB taxonomy): domain Bacteria; phylum Chloroflexota; class Dehalococcoidia; order Lucifugimonadales; family Australimonadaceae; genus Bin16. The sequence goes on from JAPOOH010000345.1 coordinate 1,484, forward strand.
CGGAAGAGGGCATGAACGCGGTGCTCATATCCCGCAACGGCAAGGGCGTGCAGTTCAGCCTGGAAGCGGTGACGGAGCGGCAGGGCCGCAGCACGGGCGGCGTCGGCGGCATGCGCCTGACGGACAACGACGACGAAGTCGTTTCGATGGAGGTCGTCAACCCGGACGCCCGGCTGCTCATCATCAGCGAGCGCGGCTACGGGAAGCGCACTGCTGTCGAGACGTTCCGCACGACGGGGCGCAATGCGCAGGGCGTCTTCGCCATGAAGATCACGGAAAAGACCGGCCCCATCGCCGGGGCGGTGGTGACCGGCTCCGACGACGAGGAGATTATGGTTGGCTCGCGCAACGCGATGATCTACCGCACGTCGCTCGCGGAGATCCGCACGCTTGGCCGCATAGCGCAGGGCGTGAAGATCATGACCAAACTGGCGGATGACGACGTGGTCATCTCCATGAGCGCGTTCCGCGAGCGCACGTGGGAGGACTTCGAGAAGCTGCCGCCGGTGCAGCCGAAGAAGGC
>JAPOOH010000346.1 GCA_026713505.1 Chloroflexota bacterium
CCAGGGAGCATGCGATAGAGTTGTTCGGGCGCGTGAAACTCCCGCGACCGGATCAGATATTCGACAAGTATCCGCATGAATTCAGCGGTGGCATGCGGCAGCGGGTCATGATTGCGGCAGCGCTTGTCTGTCGGCCGGAACTGGTGATCGCAGACGAACCGACGACCGCACTCGACGTGACCATTCAGGCCCAGATACTGGCGATCCTGCAGGAACTTCAGGAAGAGATGGGACTGGCCCTGCTGTTCATCTCCCACAACCTTGAAGTCGTTGCGCAGCTATGCGACCGGGTGGTAGTGATGTACGGTGCCCAGGTGCTCGAGCAAGGCCAGTCAGAGCGGTTGTTCCAGGCACCTGCTCATCCATATACACATGGCCTGCTGCGGTCCATTCCCCGGCGCGGGAGTCCGCTGAATGCAATAACAGGCAACATCTTCGACCTGCGTCATCCCCCGGCAGGCTGCCGCTTTCACCCGCGGTGTCCCGTGAGTCAGGACAGGTGCTCCTCGGAGGAACCGGTCAGCAGGACAGTGGCCCTGGGTGGCGAACAGCGAGAAGTACGGTGTCACTTTCCGATGGTTGAAGCACCATCCCTGCCGGGTGGCTCGTAGTCATGCTTGAGAGCGTCGCAAGTGGAAGGGACCGCCTCTCCTACGCTGGGCCGTTGGTGCAAGCGGAGTCCTTGAAGAAGTACTTCGACGTGAGCGGGGGGACCGTCAAGCGTATGCTCAATGGCAGGCGCCTGGTCAAAGCGGTGGACGACGTCTCACTCGAGATCGCATCCGGTGAGACAGTGGCATTGGTCGGTGAGAGTGGCTCAGGTAAATCCACAATGGCTCGGCTCATTGCCAAGCTCATTCCGCCGACCGGAGGCAGGGTTACATTCGCAGGTATTGAAGTATTTAATGCAAAAAGGGACCAGCTTAAGCGCATCAGAAAGGAGATACAATTCGTTTTTCAGGACCCGTTTTCTTCCCTCAATCCCAGGATGCAAGTCGAGCAGATAATCGGCAGACCACTTACTATCCACAAGGGACTGAATGGACCAGAACGAGCAATGGCAGTGGCCGATATTCTTGCGAAAGTAGGACTAGCGGAAGACCACCTTTTTCGATACCCGCACGAGTTCTCCGGCGGACAACGGCAACGCATAGCGATCGCCAGGGCGCTGGCCCCGGAACCTGCGTTGATTCTTGCGGATGAACCGTTGTCGTCTCTGGACGTTTCGATCCAGGCGCAGGTCCTTGAACTCCTGGAGGGTCTGAGGAAGGACTACGGCCTGGCTATGCTCTTCATAACCCACGACTTGAATGTCGCTGAGTTCGTCTCTGACCGAATCGTAGTTCTCTATGGTGGCAAACTGATGGAGACCGGCACGATCGATGAGGTCCTGGGCAACCCACTGCATCCCTACACGCAGTCACTTCTCGAAGCGCGCCCGCGGTTCGGTGAACGCCGCAGGCTTCGGCCGCTTGAAGGAGAGCCCTCCGTTCCCATCAATCCGGCGCCTGGCTGCCGCTTCGCTGCCCGCTGTCCGCTGCGAACGGCGGAATGCACGGTGTCGGACATCCCGATTTTCGACAAGGGCCCAGGCCGCAGAGTTGCGTGTATCAACGTGTGAAGTAACCAGACTGGCTATTCCGGATCTAAGCAAGACCGGAACCGCCTTCGCAGAAGCCTGAGGGCAAGGCCCGTTTTTCTGCTTCCCCGGCATGCAGGGTCACAGCGTTTGGTGCAATGTACAGATTCCTTGACAGTGTCGGAGGGATGGTGCATATTGCGTAATTGACTGAGGGATGTTTGGGGTGCATTGCATACCAACATCGCAACCGGATTGAGTACAGGATTGTGTGGAACGAGAAACCGGAAAAGGAGGTCTCGATGGCACAGAGTAACGGAAGCAGCAGTGTAGCGCAGCGATTCAGGGGTCTTATTGCGCCCATCCCGACGGTTTTCGACGGGCAAGGTGAGGTCGACCTGCCCATGATGGAAGAGCTGGCCAAATGGTATATCAGGTGTGGGGCGGAAGGCTTCTTCGTGCTTGGCTCGCAAGGCCAGGGCCCGGCCTGCCGGATCGACCAGCGGAAGGCAGTCGCCGAAGCGGTGATCGGTCAGGCCAACGGCGAGGTGCCGGTGGTCATCCAGGTCGGGGCTGTTGACCCCTACACCAGCATGGAACTCGGCGTCCACGCAAGAGAGACCGGGGCTGACGCCATCGGCCTGGTGGGCCCCTACTACTACAGCGACCGGAGCGAGTGGGAGCTCATCGAGCAGCATAAGATGGTCAATGACGCCGTCGGCCTGCCGATGTTTCTCTACAACAACCCTGAGTACTCGGGGTACCCGACGCCTCCGGAGATGATGCTGAAACTCCGTGCGGAGATCCCCGGAGTCTTCGGCGCCAAGCTTGCCGCGGGGACCCTGGAGCAGGCGAAGCACTACATCGACTCTTTGGGGCAGGACTTCAACATCTTCATCCCCGTCAACCAGCTGATAGAAGGGATGAGGATCGGTGTGTGCGGAAGCATCGCTGCCGGGCCTCCCGTGACCATGCCCGAGGCGGGAGTTGCACTGGTACACGCCATCCGGTCTGGCGACGCAGAGAGGGCGGAGGCCGTGAGCGATGCCATGAATGCACACGGGAAGCGCACCACGTCACTGCGGAAGTATGGACGCGCTTCGACTCTCGTGGGTTTGCAGATACGCGGTTTTGACGTGCGGCAATACCCACGCTGGAAGACCATGGAGATGACGCAGGAGGACCGTGACCTCCTGGCCAGCAGCATGAACCAGGTGCTCGAATCCGTGGCAGTGCCCGTCTAGGTTCGAAGTGAACGGGGACCATACGGAGGCTCAAGCCCTCCGTGTGGTCCCCGTTTTGCCGCTTGCCGACTGGTCCTGAGTGGCGACTCGTGATTCGGGGGCTGCAGAACAGTGTTGAAAGCGTTCAACGCCTATCGGGAACAACGACGCAAGTTGCTACGGTCGTGCACCTCGAGGCAGGGAGTCGTCCGTTCGGCTGACTGATAGAAGACGAGCGTATACAAGGGAGGTCCCGTATGGCGCACGACGGCAAGATCATCTCCGCAGACTCCCACATAGAAGTGCCGCCTGACGTGTGGTCCAGCGGGATCCCCGAGAGATACGCCGGTCTTGCGCCGAAGCGAATCACCTTGCCTACCGGTGGCGACGGTTTCATCGTTGAAGGGGGCATCTACCAGGGCGGCAGCAATCTCTACGCCGGTATCGACCCGAAAGAGTACAACCCCATCGGGCTCAAGTGGGACGAAGCTGCGGGAACAGGCGGCCCCGACCAGCGTCTCAGGGAACTCGACCAGGACGGCATCGATTCCGAATGGATGTACCCCGGCGTGGGCGGTGTACGAAACATCACCAAGGGAATCAAGGACCCGGACGGTTATCACGCCCTGATCCGGACCTATAACCGGTGGCTTGCAGAGGACTTCTGCTCGCTGGACCCTGACAGACTTGTGGGCGTGGGCTGCATTCCAGACCGCACCCTCGCGGAGGCACTCGATGAGCTTGAGTTCTGTGCCAAGGCAGGGCTCAAGCTGGTTGAGATTGCAGCGTTTCCATCTGGAAAGACCTACCCGGTCGCAGAAGACGACCGATTCTGGGCCCGAGCCCAGGAGCTTCGGATGCCTGTCACTGTTCACGTGTCCCTCAAGGCGGGCGGTCAGGTGTTCAACTATCCGGTAACTCCTCCTGAGCATCTCAGGCCGCCGGACTATGTCACGCGGCTCGCTCGATATGGCATCCGAGGAGCTCAGAACGCCACACAGATGGTGCTGAGTGGGCTGTTCGACCGGTTCCCAGACCTCAAGATCTACTTCGCAGAACAGCAGGTAGGGTGGATACCCATCTACCTGGAACAGATGGACCATAACTATGAACGACATCGTCACTGGGCAGAGCGGATCTACGATCTGAAACCGCTCAACCGCCTGCCCAGCGAATACGTGAAGGAACATATCTACTGGGGCTTCTTTGATGATCCCGTGGGTATCAGGATGCGGTACGAGATTGGCGTAGACCGCATCATCTGGGGAGGAGACTTCCCGCATGTCGAGTCGGACTGGCCGAACTCATACAAGACCCTCGAACGCAACTTCCGGGACGTACCCGCTGAGGAGCGACGGAAGATGACCTTTGGAAACGCAGCCGCGTTTCTCGGTTTGGAGGTCTCCGAACCTGTGAGGGCCTGAGACTTCCGGGATGGGAGCTCCAGTGGAGCCGATGGCTCCTCGGGGGCACCATTCGCAATCATGTCTGATGGAATGCGAGGAGTGTTGAGAAAGGGAGGAGAGATGGGGATGCGCAAGAAGAGAGTGTTGTTGGTGTTGGCGGGGGTGCTGTTGCTGTTGATGTCGTTGGGGGCGTGCACGAGCGAGGACCCGACGGCGACGCCGACGGCGACGTCGGCACCTGAGGTGCCATCAGCGCCAGCATCGACGCCGACGCCGGCGCCGACATCGACGCCGGTACCGACGCCGACGCCGCTACCGCAGACGGGAACGGCGGTTGACTACCCGATCGAGTGTCCGAAGCGTGGTGGTCAGCTGGTGATGGGGAACGCGAAGGAGATCACGAACCCGACGCCGTTCATAGCGAGTTCGGTAGACCACTACGTGAAGGCGTCGTCGATGTTTGAGCCGTTGGTGGCGCTGGCGAAGGATGGGACGATCCAGGGAGTGTTGGCGTCGTCGTGGGAGGCGAACGAGGACAACTCAGAGTGGACGTTCACGTTGAGAGAGGGAGTGAAGTTCCACGACGGGACGGAGATGACGGCGGCGGACGTGGTGTGGTCAGCGTTGTACGTGACGAATCCTGCGAACGCGGCGACGGGTCAGGCGGACCTTGCGCAGGTGGAGGACGTGGTGGCGGACGACGACTACACGGTGCGTTTCATACTGAGTGGTCCTGCGCCGTTGTTCCTACTGCAGATAGAGAGTCCGAGTGCATTGCCGGTGGTGAAGGCGAACAGCATGGAGGACGGAGTGGTGCAGGTGGAGGTGCCGCCACCTGGGACGGGCCCGTTCCAGTTTGCGGAGTGGGTGCCTGCGGACAAGCTTGAGGTGACGAAGTTTGCGGACTACTGGGCGGGAGAGCCGTGCGTGGACGGAGTGACGTACAAGCTGATCTCGTCGACGTCGGCGCGTCAGAACGCGTTGAGAGCGGGAGACGTGCACCTGATAGAGCGAGCGGGGCCGGAGTTTGTGCAGCGAGTGGAGAGTGGAGAGATAGAGGGCATCGAGGCATCGGCGGCGACGCTGTCGGGGTTCCGGATGTTCAACCTGAACGTGGCGAACGAGCCGTTGGACGACATCAAGCTACGTGAGGCGGTGATCACGGGGATGGACATGCAGGCGCTTCTAGACGAGGCGTTCCTTGGCTCGGGATACCTGATAGACGGGCAGGTGCCTCTGGACAGTGCGTGGCACCAGGTGCTGTTGGATTGCTGCCCGCACATAGCGTACGACCCTGAGAGAGCGAAGGCGTTGGCGTCGGAGGCGGGGTACGACGGAGAGGAGTTGACGCTGATCGTAGAGCGAGGCCAGGGAGAGCCGATAGGTGAGAGCCTTGAGCGCTCGCTGCGTCTGGCGGGATTCAACATCGAGTTGGTGGTGTTGGAGTCTGGAGTGTACGACGAGCGTCAGGCGAGTGGAGACTTCCACATCACACCGAACAGTGAAGGATGGGGAGGAGACGGATTCTTCGGGTTGCAGCGGTGGTTGTGCGAGCCCGGGTTGCCGGAGTTCAGCATTTCGAACCACGGCCGGCTGTGCATAGACGAGTTTGACGCGATCATGGAGAGTCAGTCGTCGGTGGCGGACCTGGAGGAGCGGTTGGCGCTGTACTTTGACGCGAGGAAGCTGGTGTACGACGCGATGGCGAACAAGTACATGGGCAAGCAGTTCACGCGGTTCTTCGCGTGGGGCGCGCACGTGGAGGGATTCGACCACATCGGTAACGGAGCGTACGTGGACTACCTTGGCCACGGGTTGCCGTACATCTGGCTTGACGAGTGATGGATAGGGAATAGAGAGTATGCGACGGCCCTCCCCGTGCTGGGGAGGGCCGTATGCTATGCCGGACAAGCGTGAAAAGAAGGAGACCAGCTCATTCCAGCGGGTCTCCTTGTGCGTGTCGTGGGTGCTGTGCCTGAGGACTAGGCGTAGGTGCAGTGGGGGTGGTGGAGCATCAAACAGGGTGTGCCCTTGCGCTTGAGTTCTTCCTCGAACTCAAGATGGACGGCGGGGTCCATGTCCTCGAAGGCGATCTGGTCGCCGCCCTCCTGTGGAGTACGGCTGTAGTCATACGTGCCGCCGCCGGGCTTGGGCTTCTCGGAGCCCCATCCAATGCGCAGCCAGTCCCATGGTTCGGGCCCGGTGTTGTAGTGAGCGTGCCACCAACCCTCGGGCGGGACGAAGACGGTGCCCGGTTGCCAGTCGACCCTGACGGTCTGGTCCAGGGCCGGGCTCTGCAGGATGGTGTATCCGTGGCCGTCGAGGACGGTAACGTGGATGCCCGGTCCGTGCCGGTGGGGCGGGGGGTGGGTACCGGGCTGGGAGCCGAAGGAGATCCCGGCGCGGACCGTATTCTTCAACATGGTGGCGGAGTAGTTGCGCTGAGACTCTTCGCCGGCGACGAGGAACCTGCCGACGGACTTCCACCCGCGGCCCTCTGCACGAGCAGCGCGAGCCTTGGCCGCCACCTCCTCAGCGGAAGCGCGCTTCTTGGGAGCGAGAGCATAGACGTCGGCGATGTAGTTGGTCTGCCAGCCATTGGTCCACTCTGTCTGGGAGAAGTAGCCAGGTTCATCGTCGAAGATGTCCTTGAAGCGGTAAGGGTTGTCGAAGACGAAGCCGAGGTCCTTGAAGGTGTCGATGACGCGAGGAGCAGCGGTCATGGCGTAGAAGCGGCATGACTCGATGCCCGAAGCGTTGTGGAATTGATGGGAAGCGTTGGGAGGAAGGGCGAAATAGCTGCCCCTGCCCCATTCGAAGGACTGTTTCTTGCTTTCGTCGTTCCAGATGGTGGTTGCGCCCCGTCCGGAGAGGACGAAGATCAACTCGTCGTAGACGTGTTTGATAACGGCTGAAGACTCGCCGGGGGCGAGTTCGTAGATGTAGGAGTCGTTGAATCCCTGAGCGCCGTCAAGGTTGATGAAGACTCCGCTGCCGCCGCGAGCAGCCCAGGGCTTGACGGGGTGGGTGAAGACGTCCTGGATGAAGAAGCCGGTGACGGAATCGAGCCCCTGGGACTCTCTCCAGAGTTGATATGGGCTCTTGTACTTGCGGCTCTGTTCGCTCTCTTCAATCCTCTGATCTTCCGTGATGAGTTGGTCCGCGACTTGATCGACCATGACATGCCCTCCTCTTCAGTGATCCAAGTGCCTGCGATTCGGGAGGCGCTTCCGAGTGAAGCGCAATGGATGCATGATTCCCAGCGGGCCTCGCTGAGTATCTGACACTTCGGACTCTACTTCCGTCGTGTACACAATGCAACCGCTCCGAGTATCGTCGGCAGGTTCCCCGAGATGTGCCCTTGTCCTCAGAATCGTCAGCCTGTGTGCTGCATCTCGCTGTTCGGCGTCTTCACCTGTCCCACCATCGTGAGTTTGATGTGCCATGCGTGCCGCGCTCGGCTATCCTCTGCGCAGACAAGGAGGAAGACCTCATGCTCGGACTCTCTCACGGAGGCACGACGATCTACTCATCGGACCACGCCAGTGGCGAGGTGCTCATCGGAACCACGGACGGCGTGGTCAAACTGCGCCGCGACGGGGACCGCTGGCTGGTCGCCAGCCACACGTTGGCGGGGAAGCACATCCATGCGCTGCTGTTCGTGGACGACACCGTGTTCGCCGGCGCGTGGTGGGACGGTGTGTACGCGAGCCAAGACGGCGGGGAGGCATGGCAGGGGGGGGAC
>JAPOOH010000347.1 GCA_026713505.1 Chloroflexota bacterium
GAACCTGCGACGACCCGCCGTGGCGGTATCCCGTCTTGGTCAGGATCGCGTTGGCCACGCTGCTGCTGCCCGCCACGAAGCTGGCCGCCGACCCGTCGAGCGCAAAGCCGGCGAATCCAGTCACCAGCAGGTTCCGGGCGTTCATCCTGGCCTTCGCCTCCAGAAAAATGCCGGGTCCGATCGAGTCTCGCCTGCCGGGGACTCCTCCGGGCACTCCGATGTTGTATCCGCCGACCAGGGTCACGTTGTAGAAGGTGGGCATCGCAGCGGGAATCGCCTCGCTTGCGGCGCTGCCGTGCAGCCCGGAGGCTCCCTGCGCCCCCTGCTGCACATACAGATGCTGCATGGACCCTTGCCAGCCCATCGACCACGTCATCGAATTCCCGCGCGTGTCGCTGGACACGCAATAGCTGCAGTGCGCCGTGCCTCCGCGGAACGCGAATCCGTCACCTGCCGAGGCATGGACCTGGACATGGTCAATCACAGTGCGGGCGCTGACGCCTTCGAAGACGATTGCGGAGGCCGGAGTCCCGGTGAGCGACCCGCCACCGGCGAACTCCACCCTGAGGTACCGAAGCTCACCGCTGGAGCCGCTCGCGTTGTCCGTGTCGCCCAAACCATCGGCGATTCGAGCGCCTGGCGGAGCGCCCTCTTCCTGGCCCAGGCCAGTGCCCGCCGTAGCCGCGCCACGCACCACCAGTCCGCCCCAGCACCCGGGGCGCCTCTCTCCGACAGGCAGCGAGCACGTCATCACGACCGGCGCCTCGCGACGTCCCCGCACCACGATCCGGCCGCCTGGCTCGACGATGATCGCGGCGTTCGGACCCCACGCCCGGATCACGGTGCCCGCGTCGATTGTCAGCGTCCCGCCGTCGCTGACGTGCAACTCGTCCCCAAGGTAGTAGAACCAGCCATTGGAAAGCCGCAGGTCCGTCTCGATGAACCGCTTGGTTCCGCGCCGGTTTAGAAGCCTGGACCCTTCTCGCGGAACGGCGAACTTCGCATACGCTCTCTTCAGAACCTGTGTCGTGCCCGGGCTGCGGATTTCGGCGACGAAATGCCAAAGTCCCGGGTAGGGTACCGTGCCCTTCCAGATCAACCCGGCCTCGAAGCGCTCCACGTCTCGCGCCTTCCATGAGTTCCGGGGCTGTCCGTACTGGTCGACGACTTCGTCCCACAGTTCCATGGATCGCTTGCGTGGCGCGAGGTACAGCCGCTCGCCGGTTTCGATGTTCTCGCGGTAGACGAAGACCGTGTATTCCCGCACGTCGCCCTTGGGGTCAATATCGAGGTACACGCTGACCTTCTCGTCGTGCGGATAGGCCAGCCGATCGGTCCAGATCGTGACCGACAGGGGCCCCTTATCGCGGGGCTCCGTGGATCGATCGTTGTCGGTGATCGTCAGCGTCGCCGTCCCCTCCGCCAGCCCCGCTGCGCTACCGGTGAAGATCACAGTCTCGCTGCCCTCCGCCAGGGTGTCCTCGATCGGTTCGAACGGCATTTGCGCCGTCGCGCTTGTCTGCCCTGTCGCGACCGTCATCGTGAAGTCGCCGAGTTCGACGTAGTCCGTCCCGGCCGTCGCCGTCCCTCCCGTGACGCTCACGCTCACTGCAGTCCGGGAGGTGGCTGCGCCGTTCAGAGAAACGGTCACTGTGACCGCCGTCGCGCCTGCATTCTCGGCAACCGATCCGGGATTCAGCGTCAGGGTGACCGCCGGCTGCTCCGGCTCACCGTCGGTAATCGTCAGCGTCGCCGTGCCGGCGGTCAGGCCGGCCGCGGTGGCGGTGAACACCACGGTTTCGCCGCCTTCCACCAGGCTGTCCCCGATTGGGTCGAACGCCAGCTGCGCCCTCCCGCTCGTCTGCCCTTCCTGGATGGTCACCGTGAAGGCGCTGATCGCCGCGTAGTCCGCGCCTGCGGTCGCCGTGCCGCCTGTCACGCTCACGCTCACCTCGGTCTGCGACGGTGCCGCAGATTCCAGCGACGCGGTGACGGTGACGCTGGTGGCGTCGGCGTCCTCGCGCACCGTGTCCGGTCTGAGCGAGAGCGTGATGCCGGCCTGTGCCGTGTCGTTGTCGGTGATCGTCAGGGTCGCCGCGCCTGCGGCCAGCCCCGGCGCGCTGGCGGTCAGAATGACGGTCTCGTCGCCCTCCGCCACGGTGTC
>JAPOOH010000348.1 GCA_026713505.1 Chloroflexota bacterium
GCAGGAACCCCGCAGCCCCTGCGCTCCGGCGAAACCAGCCTCCCGCTGCAAGCAACAAGCTGTCTCCGTCATTCCCGCACCGGCGGGAATCCAGGGTGACCGGGCAGGTCACGCGGTGGGGCGGGGCGGGGTGGGGTGGGCATGCCACGCCGAACGGGCAGCACAACCACCGCCTCCCGCGTTTTCACTCCCTTACACGGCCTGGCAAGGCCCGAACCATCCTGCGGAGGCACACGCGCTTCAGCACGCCCTCGCCCCCGACCCTCCTTCTGCTAGGCTATGCCCATGGACGACCCAACCCCCGCCACCCAGGCCCGCATCGACGAGATAGCCGCACATGCGCTCGACGAGTTCCGCGCCAAGCACGAGCGGCGCGAGCAGGCGATCAAGGCCTCCCGCGAGATCGTGCGCACCTCGGCGAACGCTATCCGCGCCGTCCACCGCAACGAGCTCGACGAAGCGCGCGAGCTTATCACTACGGCTGGCGCCCTCGTACGCGAGACCCAGCAGACCCTTGAGGGCCACGCGGACCTCTACTTCACCGGCTACACCCAGGATGCTCAGAAGGAGTACGCCGAAGCCTGCGCTGTCCTCGCGTTCATCGCCCGCGCTGAGCTCCCGCTCCCAGCGGACATCGGCGTCGAGACTCCCTCTTACCTCAACGGGCTCGCCGAGGCTGCGAGCGAACTCCGCCGCTACATCCTCGACTCCCTCCGCCGCGACGACGACTCCCGCGCCGAGGAGCTGATGCGCTACATGGACGACGTCTACAACATCCTCGTCGTCATGGACTTCCCGGACGCCCTCACCTCCGGCCTGCGCCGCACCACGGACCAGCTTCGCGGCGTCCTGGAGCGCACCCGCGGCGACCTCACCATGACCATGCGCCAGCGCCGCCTGGAACGCCTCCTCAATGAAGGGGCTAAGGATTCTTGAGAACAGGCTCCGCGTCTGATGAGGCCAGTTCATTTGCTATGGGGTCGAGCACCTTGCAAACCTCTGCGTATAGCTCTTCGTTCGAGTAGTGCACCGGACGCTTCGCTGAACCTGGGCCACGCCCAGGAAAACGAGTCGCCAATGCCCTAGCAAGTGGCAGGAAGTTCCCCGGTCTTGTTAGGATCGAACGCCGCGAAGGCTCCAACTCTTCGAACCAGCACGCGAGCACATCACGTAGGTTCTTGGTCCTAATAGCTCCTCGTCGATAGACTTCTCTCGCGTTAGTGCGGCTGCCTCCAAAGGCCATCATAGCTGTTGCGAGTTCCTGCTCCTGTAGCCAGAGTCCAACAGCGAAGACATCGCGCTCCAGCCTGGTAGGGTCAGGTTCTCGATTCGGGGTGAGCTCTTGCCAAGCCGCCTCTGAACTCCCGTCTGCCCGCACACCCAGCCTGCATTTGCGGGCTATCGCCTGCCACAGCCACTTCTCCTCTCCGGGGTCAAGCTGCTCGGATTGAAGAAGCCCTGACTCCATTAAGGCACGCCCAACTGCCCACCGTTTGATGAAGGCTTGCTGCTCAGACTCGGTGGCCACCACAACAACAGCGAGTTCAACGGCCCTATCAAGCATCCGGTCAATCTCACGGTCTAGCGCTTCAGCATCAACTCGGAACAACTCGCCGCGGAGGCTGGCCCGGCGGACGGTCTCCACCACGCTGCTCAGAGTACCGTTGTCTCGATTCCATACCTTGACAGGCATCACCCACGCTCTACGAACAGATTCAGCGAACGTGAGGCGCAGTCCCTGACGAGTAGGCTGTACTCATCTAACCGTTCAGGGCGATTGCGGAGCGCCGCTAACTCCTGCATTTTATCGCAGTAGTCCTCCCAACGTTCTGGGTCGGCACCAGCCGGCACACCGTTTAACAACTCATCCATTCGGGAATGGTCGCCATTGTCGAGCGGCTCCATTGAACACTCAATGATGCCTTCGGCACACACGTCAACAACGAATGCTGAGACACCTGTCAGTCGAGCCCCTGATTGGTTAGGACTTGCCTGGAGAGCACGGTAGAGCGGATACGCGGGCGGGTACTGCAGGACCCAGTCGTCCTGATTCCTCTTTTGAAACTGCCAGCGCGGGTGTGGACCACTGCCGGAAATCTGTTCAATTCTGAATGGTGGCCAGTCTTGAGATTGCACCGGATCGACCTCGATATCCAAGGTGCGACTGGCGTGCGCGACGACTTCTCCGTTCAGGTAGAGGTCTGCACGCAGTGCGTGCCTCCCTGGTGGCAGGTTGATTGATTGTTGCTGAGGTGCCGGGGACGTAGTGGGATTGATGACGATGCGGGATTGGACTCCGGGTATGCGAGCAGGGGTTGCTCCGGCAGGAATTCCTCGCGTGTCCACCGTTGTCATGTCAGCTAAGAGGAGGTCTCCAAGGCTTGCAGTCAACTGCAGCGCCTGGTTCTCCGTAGTGTGGTTAGTCACACTGACCTGGACTCCGACGGTATCGCCACTGTTGATGCGGCGCTGTCCGGTGGAGTGGTTCTCCACGGATACAGACAGAGTGTAGGGCTTGGATTGTCGTTCCGGGGGATCTTCGTTGACGAACATGCTACGGGACACGCGCGAGGCCTGAACCCCGCCTACTTCAACGCGTGCGGTGAACCTCCATTTCCCCGGCCGTGCACACTGCAACTTACTTGGACTCGTAGCGCCGGTGATGATTTGGAAATCACCGAAACGAGCAATACCCTCGCCGCTTTGCAGGTGTACGGACTGACTACCGATGAAGATTTGCGATGCCCTATCGTCGACATGCGCTAGTTCAAGTGACACAGTAGCGTGCCTTGAGATTGAGGCCGGCTGCAGGCTCACTACTACGCTAACATTGCGGATGTACTCCCCCCAATTGACCCGCACAGACCGTGGATCAGGGAAGTCTAGACGTAAGTCACACTCCCAGCGTTCAGTTAGGTCCATGCTCAACTGCGAGGCATTGGCAGCTCCGCTTTGGGCGCTGCGACGTGACCGCTCACGTGGAGACAGGAAGCGTAGGAATTCTAAGGCGGCCTCGCGTTCCCCTTCCGGGGCAGGTCGCGTTGATTCGTGCGCACCCCACCCTTGCTCTTCGGCAAACTCCCGCACCTTGTCCTCGATAGCAGCGACAAGTTCTTTGACGCCTGAGACTCGCCGATCGAAGTGTTCGTGTTGGGGGTTCTCGGCTCGCCGAAGCTCACGTTCTGCGCCTCTGTCAAATTCGACAAACCCACGGAACCCTGGGCGCTTGTCTCGGGGAACGTAGTCTGCCAGGGTTTCCTGTCCGAGCGTCTCTATCCACTGTTGGCCACGAAGCAACTGCACACCCCAGAACTGGGCATCAGACCCGCTTAGGGACTCGTCGTAGAGGAGAACGATACGTTTGATCTTCAACCCGTCGCCAGCATCAATGTTCTCATACGTCCTAGCCCCGCTTGTCTGCCTTGTCCAAGGTTCGGTGACCCACCACCGGGGAACGGACACCGATTCCGTTGAGCCGTCTTCATCGACTACTTCGATAGATAGCCCTGTCTGTATTGCCCGCCACCAGCACCTCTGGAGCCACTGGTAGAGTTCGCCGGAGTGGACGGCATCAACCGCTTCCTGGGATAGGTGGGGGACGACTACACGTGTGCCCACTTGAGTGAGTGGATCCAAGCCGAGTTCAATTGCTGTCCCTTCATCGTTGTAGCGCGTTGAAATGACGCTGCGAGCTTCGTCCCCGATGAAGGGCGGCTGTCGCACCGCGTCGCTCGGGTTGGTATAGCGCACTCCCAAGCGGTATTCGCCGCTGGGGAGAAGTGTGTCATATAGCATCATCATCCGCTCTTGGTTGGGAACCAACGAAGGAAGGTTCGAGTGGTACAGATAGGCTGCCTTGCCCTGACCTCGTGACCCGAGAGCATCTTCACTGCTCTTCTTTGTGTACCCCATGCCCTCAAACGCGGCCCAGTTCTCTCCTTCGCTCAAGGCACTGCCTTGTGCAATATCCGCCAATGAATGAACCGGCCCTCGAAGCCCGGTGGTGTTGGAGTCAGTCACGGTAAGCATGTAATCGTCCGTTCCTTCCGGGGACTGCCGCTTGTGCAGTCTGTACTCAACACGGGCACGTCCACGTGAGGCTGCGTCCTTGGAGTTTTGTACGGGCTCTTGTGCCAACGCCCGTATCGGGCCCATTCCATAACCTTCAATGATGTTGCGGACGATAGTGACCATGTTGGTGACGGTCGGGACGAACTGAGACGTCATGGCTATCGCTCCTTACTGTGGGGTCGTTCATTTGCGAGTCGAGGTCAGCTCGTACGCCGTCGGCGTTGCCTTCGCGCCCCGACGTTGCGAGCGTTGGGGTAATCCCTGCGCAGTGCGTAGAACCCCTTAGCAGTCGGACGGACGAAGCGGGCATCCTGGACCATGCGGGCGGTCAGGTTGGCCCACGGCGTTGCTCCGTAGAGGTCCCCACCGCGCCTGATGACCTCCTGCGCTAGTTCCTTATAATACATCGGGTCACCGTTGCGTTCGCCTAGTATGGATTCGGCGATATTGCAGACGTTACTGCGACTGCTAGCACTGTAGTCCTGCTGTGTCTGCGTCATAGCATCAGTGGTTGCAGGCGAAGCCTTCTCATCCAAGAGAGCTCGGACATGCTCCAAGCGTCGCTGTACTGTTGACAGGCGTTCCTGGCCTTCACGCACTCTCACCTGAAGCTCTGTCGCCTCTGCTTCCAAGTGCTGGCACTCGGCAGTTAGCAAATCGTTTAGGTTGCCTTCCATATCATGCGTCCTCCCGGTTTCATTGAGGCTCATTATAGTATTATAACAGCATTATAACATCCGTCAATCATTTTCTATGCAGCAGCATAATACAGCATTACAGTTCAGCGCTAGCACCGCCTCGAACGCCTCCTCAACGACCGTCCCGTCGCGTGACCGTGCGCCTCGCGCCATGTCGCCGGTTTGACCTGACCATGCCCGGACAGAGACAATGCCCTACTGCCGGGACCCGGCACTCATCATAAGTACGGGGCAGTCGCGGGCCGTGCCCATGCCCCCAGGAGGTAGATGCTGATGGAAGGCCTCATACTGGCCATCGTTGCGGGCGCTGTGGCGCTCGTTTTTGCTGTGTATCTCGCCATGCGCGTACTGAGCGCCGACGAGGGCACCGATCGCATGAAGGAGATCGGCGCGGCCATCCAGGAGGGCGCCAACGCCTTCCTCAAGCGCGAGTACACCGTGCTCGCGGGGTTCGTCGTCATCGTCTTCATCGTCCTGCTCGTCCTCGGACTCGTCCGCGAGGAACAGAACGAGATGACAGCGGTCGCCTATCTCGTGGGTGCCATCTCATCCGCGGTGGCAGGCTTCATCGGCATGCGCATCGCGGTCAAGTCCAACATGCGGACGGCTGCTGCCGCCCGCATCGGCCTGAACCGCGCGCTCCGCGTCGCCTTCTCCAGCGGCGGCGTCATGGGCATCACCGTCGTCGGCATCGGACTGCTCGGCGCCGTGGCGCTGTGGCTGATATTCCACGATAAGGACATCGTCGCCGGGTTCAGCTTCGGCGCGTCCAGCATCGCCCTTTTTGCCCGTGTTGGCGGCGGTATCTACACCAAGGCCGCCGACGTGGGTGGCGACCTCGCCGGAAAGGTCGAGGCCGGCATTCCGGAGGACGACCCCCGCAACGCCGCCGTCATCGCTGACAACGTCGGCGACAACGTCGGCGACGTCGCCGGCATGGGCGCGGACCTCTTCGAGTCCTACGTTGGCTCCATCATCGCGAGCCTGGCCCTCGCTGCGACGGGAACTGCAGTCCTCATCGGCGTTGACGAATCTCGCGTCAACATCGAGGTCGACTCCGCTCTCGCGGTGCTCCCCTTCCTCATCGCCGCCGTCGGCATCGCCGCATCCATCATCGGCACGTTCCTCGTCCGCACGGGCGAGACGACCAACATCGGCAGTTTGCTCTGGTCGCTTCGGCGCGGCATTTTCGCCGCGGGCTTCCTCTCGCTTGTCGGTTCCTTCGGCGCCATCTACTGGCTGTTCGAAGTGGATGGCGGGTTCGGCATGGATAAGGTCTGGCAGTTCTGGGGCGCGGTTGCCGTCGGACTGGGCGCCGGCGTCATCATCGGCGTCAGCACCGAGTACTACACCAGCTACGAATACAAGCCGACGAAGGGCATCGCCGCCCGCTCCGTCACCGGCCCGGCCACCATCATCATCAGCGGCTTCGCTACCGGCATGCTCAGCACTGCTATCCCGCTCCTCGTTATCGCGGCCGCAGTCATCGGCGCGCATGAACTCGCCGGGCTCTACGGCATCGCCATCGCCGCGGTTGGAATGCTCTCAACCCTCGGCATCACGCTCGCCACCGACGCCTACGGCCCCGTCGCCGACAACGCCGGCGCCATCGCCGAGCAGGCCCACCTCGACCCCGAGGTCCGCGAGCGCACCGACGCGCTCGACTCGCTCGGCAACACCACCGCCGCCACCGGCAAGGGCTTCGCCATCGGCTCTGCGGTGCTCACCTCGCTCGCCCTGATGGCCGCCTACGCCAAGGTCGTCGGTCTCGAGGCCATCGACCTGTTGGAGGTCTCGACGCTCGTCGGACTGCTCATCGGCGCGCTGATGCCTTTCATTTTCAGCGCCCTCACCATGGAGGCCGTGGGCCGAGCCGCCCAGGACATGGTCGAAGAGGTGCGCCGGCAGTTCAACGAGATCCCGGGCCTGCGCGAGGGCAAGGAAGGCGTTCGCGCTGAGTACGCCCGCTGCGTGGACATCAGCACCCAGGGCGCACTGCGGGAGATGATCATCCCCGGTCTGCTCGCCGTCGTCGTCCCCATCGTCGTCGGTCTCATCCCGTTCCTCGGCAAGGAGGCGGTGGGCGGACTGCTCATCGGCGCGATCGCCGCGGGAGCGCTGCTCGCCATCACCATGGCGAACTCCGGCGGCGCGTGGGACAACGCCAAGAAGTACATCGAGGCCGGAGCCCATGGCGGCAAGGGTACGGACGAGCACGCCGCGGCAGTGGTCGGCGACACCGTCGGCGACCCCTTCAAGGACACGTCCGGCCCCTCGCTCAACATCCTCATCAAGCTCATGTCCATCGTTGCCGTCGTCTTCGGCACCGCCTTCGCCGGATAGGAGCAGGAGGACCTGCGGAATCCATCGGGGCGGTTGCGTGTGCAACCGCCCCGATTTGTGGAAACGGCGGGCAGAGAGAACTCCCCCTGATGGAGATCGCGTCATCTGCCCCTTACCTGTTGCCTGCCGGATCCGCTACGCTGGACGCAAGCACGCGGCTCACTTGCAACTATAGGCGTCGCGGACATGGGGAGGACCCCGCCCCGGCGGAGCGGAACTTTGAATTGCATGAGCCCCTTGGTCCCTTGGTCGCGGGAAGCAGGCCGTGGCCTTGGAAACGCCCCTGACCAAGGAGACCAAGAAGCTCAGATTGAGGGTCTGATTCACTCCTGAGATCGGACCAAGAGGCTCAGGATCGGGGCTCACTTGAGCGCCTTGGTCCGACTGGCGCTGCGGTGAACACCCCGACCACGGAGGAGAACCATGGACCTCGGCATAACTGGCAAGCGGGCGCTCGTGACCGGAGGCACGCGAGGCATCGGCTACGCCATCGCGTGGGAGCTGGCTCGGGAAGGCGTCGACGTCGCCCTCTGCGCTCGCGACGAGTCCGCTGCGCGTGACGTCGCCGCTGAGATCGCCGCCAGGACCGGCGTGCGCGTCGTCGGCTTCCGCGCCGACACCGGCATCGCGGAGGACGTGATGCGCCTCGTGGCCGACGCGGCGGACGCACTCGGTGGCTTGGACATCCTCGTGAACAACGCCGCCCGCGTCGGGTTCGCGGGCGGCCCGGACACCCTCTCGCAGCTGAACGAGGAGATGCTGCGCGACGACTTCGACGTCAAGATCATGGGCTACCTGCGCTGCGCCCAGCACGCCGCCCCTTACATGGAGAGCGAGGGCTGGGGCCGCATCGTCAACATGGACGGCATGGCTGCCCGCAACGCTGCCGGCATCAGCGGTGGGCTGCGCAACGCCGCCGTCATGAACTTCACCAAGGTCATGTCGGAGGAGCTCGGCCCCAGGGGCATCACCGTCAACGCCGTCCACCCTGCCCTGAGCAGGACGGAGGCCCTTGTCGAGCGGCTCGAAGGCACCGCCGAGCGGGAGGGCATCACGCTCGCGGAGGCGGAGCAACGCGTCGCCAGGAACAACGCCATCCGCCGCCTCGTGACCGTGGAGGAGATAGCGGCGATCGTCGTCTTCCTCTGCTCGCAGCAGGCGGGCTGCATCACCGGCGAAGCCGTCGCCCCCGCGGGCGGCAACTCCCGCGCCGTGTTCTAATAGCCAGGGGAGACTGCCATGCCCCGCACCAACGTCAGCGGCAACAGCCCCTACGAGGGCTCCATCGGCTTCTCCCGCGCCGTCCGCGTGGGGAGCGCCGTCTACGTCTCCGGCACTGTAGCGACCGCAGCCGACGGGTCCGTGGCGGGCGTCGGCGACCCCTACGCTCAGGCGGTCCAGACCCTGCGCAACATCGAGGCCGCACTGCAGAATGCGGGCGCGTCACTCGCCAACGTGGTGCGCACGCGCATGTACGGGGCGGACCTCCCCAACGGGGACGCGGTCCCCCGCGCCCGCGGGGATTTCTTCGGGGCCGTGCCCCCCGCTTCCACGATGGTGGAAGTGCCCCGCCTCATCGACCCCGCGATGCTCGTCGAGATCGAGGCAGA
>JAPOOH010000349.1 GCA_026713505.1 Chloroflexota bacterium
GCGCTCCCGCCGCCTGCGGTAGATCTCGTTGTTGGCGGCCAGCCACTCAGGCGTGGTGTTGTCCAGCGCCTCGATGCCCATGTACTGCACCGCCTGTGGGATGCCGGAGTCCAGGTTGGACTTGACCCGTACGAGCGCGTCTATGAGCTGCTGGTTGCCGACGGCCATGCCGATGCGCCAGCCCGTCATGTTGTACGTCTTGGAGAGCGAGTGGAACTCGATGCCCACGTCCATCGCCCCGGGCGTCTGCAGGAAGCTGGGCGCGACGTAGCCGTCGAACGTCACTTCGGAGTAGCAGGCGTCGTGGCAGACCGCGACGTCGTACTCCTTCGCGAAGGCCACGACCTCATCAAACAGCTCGGGGGTCGCGAGCGCGCCGGTGGGATTGTTGGGGTAGTTGAACCAGAGCACCTTCGCCTTGCGCGCCACGTCCTCCGGTATCAGCGAGAGGTCCGGATGGAAGGCGTTCTCTGCCAGCAGCGGCATCATCCAGGACGTGCCGCCCGCGAACATGGTTCCTACCGAATAGACGGGGTACGCGGGGTCCGGCACGAGTGCGACGTCGCCGGGGTCGATGAGGCAGAGTGCCAAGTGGCCTATGCCCTCCTTCGCCCCGATGAGCGGCACGATCTCCTTGTCGCCCAGCTCGATGTCGAAGCGGCGGGTGTACCAGCGCGCGATCGCGTTGCGCATCTCCGGGAGGCCGTCGGACTCTGGGTAGCGGTGGTTCGGAGGGTCATCGGAGGTGTTCTTGAGCGCGGTCAGGATGTGCTCGGGCGTGGGGATGTCCGGGTCGCCGATGCCGAAGCTGATGACGTCGGCGCCCTGGGCGCGCTTCTCCGCGATCTTCCGACTGATCTCGAGGAAGAGATACGGCGGGAGCTGGTCGAGCCGGTTGGCGAGTTTCATACGGAAGGGTCCTCCGGGTGAGTCAGGAATCGTGCGCCCCCCGGCGGGCGCGTGTGAGGGATTATACAGGCGTGCGGCGGGGGCGTGAGAACCAGAAGCACAGAGGAGCTTCCGGGGGGGAATGCTGTTCATTTCTGCTCACCAGCCCTGATTTACCTCTGAATCCGCCCCGCATGGTGAGCAGTCCAACTGCCCATTGCTGCTCATCCGCTGCTCATTGTTGGTCATTTACTGTTCGAATCCACCCATTCCTGCTCATCGCGCCCGGCTGGGCTGCGCGTGCCCTGCTTTCGACCGCTGCGCTCATGGGAACAGCGTACGCGGACGTGGGCTGTTGGCGGAAGGGGCAGATGTCACGAATCGGGTGAGGTGGACGCGGATCAGTCCGGGAAGTCGCCGGAGAAGACCTCGACGGCGTCGCCGTCCATGAAGACGGGGCCATGCCCCGGCCAGGTGATGGTGAGCTCACCGCCGGGGACCTCGACGCGGACTTCGTCGTCCACGAGGCCGTGGAGACGCGCCGCAACGACGATGGAACTCACGCCCGTGCCGCACGCGAGCGTCAGACCGGAGCCGCGCTCCCACGTCCTGGAGATGAGGTGGTTCCGCGCGACGACGTTGGCCAGGTGGAAGTTGATCCGGCGCGGGTATGCCTCGTGGTGCTCCATGCGGGGGCCGAGCCTGTCCAGTTCGACGCTGTTCACCGGCTCGCCGCTGAATGCTGTGACGTGCGGGGTGGCCATCCAGACCGCAGCGGGCGGGGAGGGAAAGCCATTCACCTCCCCCGGCGCGGCCGAC
>JAPOOH010000350.1 GCA_026713505.1 Chloroflexota bacterium
GGCATTCCGCCACCACCTCCTGGAGCGCGTCGCCGCCCCGGTGGGACTCGTACTCGAAGTCTCCGTCAGCCTCGAACACCTGCAGCACGATCTGCATGTTGAACTCCGCGCCGGCCGCCACACGTTCGGTGCTGCGGGGGTGTTCGGCGCCGCCCCTCCGCCTGTTGATCACGTTCTCGGTCTTGTTCTCCAGGTGGAACCCGTCGCTCGACAGACTGCCGTCGCGGACGATTATGCGGGATGGGCCGAGCCGGCTGCTGGTGTTCATATGCGCGCCGAACACCCGGCACACCGGACACCGGCCGCAGCCGCATGGGAGGGCGCCCTCGTTCCTGCCGTGGCCCCCGAATTGACCCAACTTGCGCTCCAGCTCAGAGCGCATCTTTCCCTTGAGCGAGGATCCCGGTATGTAGGGTTCCCTGGTCGAGGGGTGCTTGATGACCGGACTGTCGGAGCCGCCTATGGACAACTCGTCCTGTGAGCCCCCGATGTGAAGCCCGCTCTCGCAGCGGGCGGCGAATGTGATCGAGTGTATGTTCGTTCGTTTCATGCCGGTCTTCCTCTCCTGTTGAACTGGACCCGGACGGCGGTCAGCGGTCTCTCATGTACGCCGAACCGAATCCCACCAGCGCCTCGAAGTGCTGGATGAAGCCGTCCAGGAAGGCGGAGCGCGGGTTCTCGGATGCCGTCACCCTGTCGACGTTCCGGTCGATGAACTGCTGGAAGTCGCGCGGTATCAATCTTCTCGCCTCGGCGTTCTGGGCGTGGCTGCGCAGCTTGACGAACTCGGCCGACACCTGCTCCCAGCTCCTGTCCTCGACCCTCAGTCGCCTTTCGATTTCGCGGCAGTGGTTGAAGAAGCGGCGCAGCTGGCCGGTGGTCAGCCTCGGGTTGCCGTTTGCGAACCGCTTTGCCAGTTCGTCCACCTCGGTGGAGACGAATACGGGGAGGAGGTAGTCGTCGCCGCGCTCGTCCTTCCCGAAGTAGGAGTCCGGAAACCGCGGCGGCGCTCCCTGGTCTGGACGCCTGTCCCGCCCGCCTCGGTCCTGTCGTCTGTCTCGGGGCGCTCTCGCCATTGTCTCTTCCTCCTGGTTCTCTCCCACGTCGAACCCGGCCCTTCTCAGGGCGTCTCGCATCGCCATCTCTAATCGCCTCCCCGTGTCCTTGTCGACAGCAGCGCGTACCTGACTTCAGCGGCGAGTTCGGCCAGCTCATCGCCCTGTTTCGGCCGGCGGCCGTCCGGTTCGGACCTGTACAGGGCACGACGCCCCCACTCCCTGAACTCGGTTCCGCTCGCGTTCCGCTCCACCTGGTATGCCCACCTCGCCTCCCTCATCGCCGTCTCTCCCGGGTCGCTGGCCTCCAGGAGCGTCAGCAGACGGTGGAGCAGTGAACGGGATGCGGCGCGCGACTCGATCCAGTCCGCCAGCCGTTTGCCCTCGCCGATAATAGCGTCGTGCCGGTCCCATGACCATATCGCGTCCAGCGCGGCGCAGCTGTTCTTGCCCTCCCGCTCCTTGGCGGACTCCAGGAGCGTCTCGGCCCGGTCCACGCCCCTGCGGATGGGGACCCTGTAGGGCGAGAACGCTATGCCGGCGCTGATGGTGATGGCGTACCTCTGTCCCGGACCTGCGTCGAACTGCCCCGCGAGGGCGCCTGCGAAGTCGAGCGCCTGGTCCCACGGACCCACCAGCAGGAGGTCGTCTCCGCCGGAATAGACGGTGTATATGTCTCGCCAGTCCTCTTCCAGCATCCGCTGGACGGCCTCTCCGAAGAACGCGTGAAGATCGGCGCTGAAGCCGCGCAGGAGTCCGTAGGACGGGTCATCTCTCGCTATCTCGCCAACGCGAACGCCCATGTCGTCCACGTCGGCCTTGAGTATCGCCAGCCGGCTGTCGCCGGTGGACAGGGCCGAGATCTGCTTGAAGGTAAGCGGCGCGCCGTTCGAATTGCGCGGTGTCCACCTGCCGACCCTGAAAGAGTCCGGTGCGGTGCGGTCGGTCTCTCTGAACGTCACTCCCAACGCCTCCACCTGTCCCGCGCCCGGGGCCACGGTGCTCATACGCTCCCACCGGGTGAGTCGCTCGCCGATCTCCCGCGCCCTCAGGCAGTAGCTGCAGTGAAGGTCGTCGTCGCCGTCGTCATCCTGTACGCGACGCGTGCCCGGGGCCTGTCCACAGACCTCGCACGGATCTCCCATGGGCGGCAGGCTGAAGTTGAGGGAATCCCAGGCCCCGTCGGTGAGGAGCGTCGAGTTCGCCGGGCGGCGCTTCTCCAGTTCCAGGCTGCGTCGCGCCTGGATGTCGCTCTCTCCCCAGCCGATGGACATGTGCACCTCGCCGCCTGACTCTTCCCAGAGTCTGCGCTGGAGCTCGGCGCGAGTCTTCTCGAGTTCTGAGTCGCTCCCGTCTGATGGCAGCCTGACCAGGAAGCCGCCGCCGCCGCGTATCAGGACGTCGTCATCTGCGACGCCGAAGCGGTCCCTGATGGTGGCAAGGGCGGCGTGCTCGAAGAGCTCGAGCAGGAACGACCTGGCGCGGAGGCGCTTGGCCTGCGCCTTGCCGCTCTTCACGCCGAGGACGTAGTCCTGGATGCCGGAGAAGTCGCAGTTCAGGTAGAGGCGTCGCATGATACGTCTATGGTAGTTGGGATTGCGCGGGCGGTCAATTTGGCTGTCGTTCGGTCAGAGACCTCAATGCAATGGGGCCACACCCTTTCGGGCATGGAAAGCGGCGCACTGGCAACGCTCGAAATGGCACTCGAAACGTTTCAATGGGGCCACACCCTTTCGGGCATGGAAAGAAGGGCTATGAGGAAACGGTCGCTCGGATACTCGGGTTTCAATGGGGCCACACCCTTTCGGGCATGGAAAGCAGTAGCCAAAGTTCGGACGCAAACGCCA
>JAPOOH010000599.1 GCA_026713505.1 Chloroflexota bacterium
CGGACGGCGGGGAGGCGGATGGTGGTGGCGATGGGGTCAGGTCCGCCGCGGGCGGTGTCGGCCTTGGCGATTGCCCGGTAGCGGGCCCGGGCCTCGTAGGCGTAGTCCGCGCCGGTGCGGGTGCGGATCTGGCCGGTCTGCGCTTCGATGTCGAAGGAGGCGGCGTCGGCCCCCTCCAGCGAGTACGTCGGGACATCAGCGGTGTCGGGGTCGGTGGCGGTCAGCGGGCTGCCGACGGCGAGGCCGCCGGGGCTGTTTTCGGGCACGCTGAGCGTGGCCGAGGAACGCGAGAAGGAGGGCGGCTGGTTGTTCTCCGTGTTGGTGGAGCCGGTGCCGGGTCCGGACCAGTCGGTGTCGCCGTCGGCGTTGGAGGCGCGCACGCGGACCTGGTGCTGGGTGCCGGTGGCAAGCCCGCCGATGGCGGCGGAAGTGCCGGAGACGTTCTGCGGGCCGTCGGTCCAGGACCCGGAGGTGCCCTCGCGCCACTGCAGGTCGTAGGAATCGATGGGCGGGCCGGTGTTGGCGGGGGGCGTCCAGCTGACGTCGATGCTGGTGTCGCTGCGGAAGGTCGCCGTCACGAGCGGCGGGTTGGGGACCGCGGGCAGCTCGACGGCATTGGTGACGTCGACGCGGACGGAGGCGGTCGAGGAGGCGCCGCGGTCGTCCTCGGCCCGGACCTGGAACGCGTAGGAGGACTTGGTCTCGAAGTCGAGGGGGTCCTTGGTGCGGACCTGGCCGGTCGAGGCGTCGATGGCGAAGGCGGCGGCCTCGGCGCCCACGAGCGAGTAGGTGATGGCGTCGCCCTCGGCGTCGGTGGCGGAGACGGGGCTGCCGATGTCCGTGTCCGCGGCGGTGTTCTCGACGACGGTGAAGATCACGGAGGACTGGCCGAAGACGGGGGCGGTGTTGGTGGCGCTGTTGGTGCGTCCCGACCCGGGCGGGGAGGACCAGAGGGAGACGCCCTCATCGTTCCTGGCGAGCACCTGGACCTGGTAGGGGGCGTCCTCCTCGAGGCCGGTGAGGGTGGTCTCGGTGGCGGAGATGTCCTGGGGGCCGTCGGTCCAGGCCCCCGAGGTGCCCCGCCGGTACTGCACGTCGTAGCCGCTGATGGGAGGCCTGCCGTCGTTGGGCGGGGCGCTCCAGGAGACCCGCAGGCGGTAGTCGGGGTTCGCCGGGTCGACGACCGGAAGCGCCGCGACGGAGGGCGTGGCGGGGGCGTCGGGCGGCTCGTCCCGGTCGGCGACGTTAATGGTGTAGGCGATGTCGCCGGAGGCGCCTTCGGTGTCGGTCGCGCGGACGGTGACCGAGTAGCTGGCCCGGGCCTCGTGGTCGAGGGTGCCGTGCGTGCTGACCTGGCCGTTCGCGGGGTCGAGGGCGAAGTGCGTGTAGTCGGAGCCGCCCGTGATGACGAAGCTGTAGGCGATGGCGTCGCCGTCGGCATCGGTGGCCGTGCGGCCCGCCCCGGAGATGCTCGTGCCGGTCGGAGTGTTCTCGTTGACGCTGACGGTGGCCATCTGGACGGGGAACTCCGGGGCGCTGTTGGGGAGGGTGGTGGCGCTGTCCGTGTCGGAGGGGTCCGA
>JAPOOH010000540.1 GCA_026713505.1 Chloroflexota bacterium
CGAACGCAGCGCGCCCCCTGCCGCTCAGGCGTCGAGGTTGGCCACCGCAAGTGCGTTGGACTCGATGAAATCGCGCCTCGGACCAACCTGATCTCCCATCAGCGTGGTGAACAGCTCGTCAGCAGCGACTCCATCCTCGATCCTGACGCGCAGCAGGCGCCGAGTCGCCGGGTCCATCGTGGTCTCCCACAATTGTTCCGGGTTCATCTCGCCCAAGCCCTTGTATCGCTGCACGTGCAAGCCTCGACGGGCCTCACCCAGAAGCCACTCCAGAGCTTCCCCGATGCTGCCCGCGCCATGGGAACGATCGCCTCGAACCACGACGACCGCCCCCTGGGTGCCATACAGGTGTTCGCTCAGGTTCACCAGGTTTCTGTACTCCGCGGAGCGGAAGAACTCGCTGCCGACCACCCGCTCCGATTCCACGCCGTGAATCTCGGCCTGGAGCCGGGCCAGGAAACCGTCGTCCGCACGATCTTCGACGGCGACGCTGAAGCTGCCGGTCTGCGATGGATCCTCGTTCAGACTTTCCTCCAGACGTTCGAACCACTCGTTCAACAGGGAGGTCGATTCGAATTCGGCCCCGTCGAGCAGGGGAAGATGCATCATCGCTTCCAGCACTGCCGGAAACACTCGGCGCGACAGCCGCTTCGTGATTCCCCGGAGGGCAAGGTAGTCACGCGAAACGCTCTTCAGTGACTCCCCTTGGAGCACCGCATCGTCCGAAAGCTCGATTCGGGCGCCATCCAGGGCTAGCTCCATGAGGTAGCCGTCCAGCTCGGCATCGTCCTTGACGTAGCGCTCCTGCTTTCCCCGTTTCACCTTGTACAGGGGCGGTTGAGCGATGTAGATGTGGTCGTTCTCGATCAACTCGTTCATTTGTCGATAGAAGAAAGTCAACAACAGGGTGCGGATGTGAGAGCCGTCGACATCCGCGTCCGTCATGATGATGATCCTGTGGTAGCGCAGCTTCCGCAGGTCGTACTCTTCGCTGCCGATGCCGCAACCTAGCGCAGTGATGAGGGTGCCCACTTCGACAGAAGACAGCATCTTGTCGAAACGAGCCTTCTCGACATTGAGAATCTTTCCCTTGAGCGGAAGGATCGCCTGGGAGCGTCGGTCTCGGCCCTGTTTTGCGGAGCCACCGGCCGAATCCCCCTCAACGAGAAAGAGTTCCGAGCGGGCCGGATCTTTCTCCTGGCAGTCGGCGAGCTTTCCCGGAAGCCCCGCGACGTCCAGCGCGGTCTTGCGGCGTGTCATCTCACGGGCCTTCCTGGCGGCCTCCCGCGCGCGCGCGGCATCGACAATCTTGGCCGCAATGGCCCGGGCCTGAGGAGGGTTTTCGGCAAGAAACTCCGACAGTTTCTCGGCCACCGCAGACTCCACCGCAGACTTGACTTCCGAGGAGACGAGTTTGTCCTTCGTCTGGGAAGAAAACTTGGGATCCGGCACCTTGACGCAGAGGACGGCGGTCAGTCCCTCTCGCACATCATCCCCAGTCGGGTCGATTCTCGCCTTCTGAAGAAGTCCGCTGCTCTCCATGTACTGGTTCATGGTGCGCGTCAAGGCCGCACGCAATCCCGAGAGATGGGTACCGCCATCCCGCTGACGGATGTTGTTGGTAAAGCAGAAGATGTTCTCCTGATAGGAGTCGTTCCACTGCATTGCGACCTCGACGTCGATTTCATTTCTACCGACGGTAAAGCCGAAAACGTTTGGATGCAGCGGCGTCTTGTTCCTGTTGAGATGCTCGACGAAGGCCTTAATGCCTCCATCATATTGAAACACGTCCTTTTTGCCCGTTCGCTCGTCGAGAAGCCTGATACGTACACCGGAACTGAGGAAGGAGAGTTCCCTCAGCCGATGCGCAAGAATGTCGTAGTGGAACTCGATGTTGGTGAAGGTCTTGGGACTTGGCTTGAAGTAGATGTCGGTCCCGCTTCGGTCACTCGCCCCGACGGTCGCGAGGCGACCGGTAGGTTCGCCATCCCGGAACTCCTGTCGATGGACGTTCCCGTCACGGTGGATAGTCATGACGAG
>JAPOOH010000351.1 GCA_026713505.1 Chloroflexota bacterium
ATTGTTGGTCACCGCCTGGCTGGTGAGCGCGGCCGCATCGTTCCCCGCCAGGTCCTGGATGGGGTTCGTGCCCGCCGTGTAGCTCACCGTCACCGTCTGGCCGGCGGTCGCCGCCGTCCCCAGGGTCAGCGTCACCGTTTGGCCGGCCACCGCCACCCCCGTGGGCGTCTGGTTCGTGCCCGCCACCGAGACCGTGAAGTCGGCCGTAGCCGGCACGGAGGCCGTATCCAGGGCCTCGTTGTAGTTGAGCGTCAGCTCCGTCCCGTCCACCGTCGCGCTGGAGAACGTCGGCACGGTCGCGTCACCCGTGACGTTGGTGACCGCCTCGCTGCTGAGGGCGCCCGCCTCCACGCTGCGGCAAGTCGTACGGCGATATGGGCGCTAACCGAAGGGCAGGCCCCCGATGTCGACGAGGTCATTCGCCGGTTCATCGTCGAGTACGTCTATGAGGTGTTCCTCACGGAGGGTGGCGCCGTGCTGCGCGGAGGCGAACGGGATGGTGTGGCCGCAAGTGCGGCCGAGGATCGCGTGCGGGACACCATCGTCGCCCTCGTCCGGAGCACGCCGATCGACCGGGGCAGGCTGGACGCCACCGGCCTCACGAACGCGACTGAGCGCGTCTTGAAGGACGCGCTGCAAATCCATGGGACCGAGATGTGACCGTGAATCGTCTCCTCTTGTCAGTGTCGAAGCGGGCACTCAGGCGGCTTACACCGACAGACTTCGTCTGGCGTTCCCCACCCGGAGAATCCTCGTTCCGGACGGACATCGGCCCCGCCTTGAATCAGTGTAGCGGCGCTCCCCGAGAGAACGTTGAGTTCCTCAGATTGGCGGTGTTGGCGTACCTCGTGGACCGCACAACCCGCCGGCCGCCAGGTCGGTGGCTCCGTGATCTCAGCTTGCAGGTCCCGGTTTGGACTCCCGAGCCCTGGGTAGAGGTAGCCGGCGAGTTCGAGGAGCTCATGGGCTTTCTCACCAGCGATCGCTGGCATCTCACCTTCGTGCGCTCCCGCACACCCCGACCCCAGGACACGGAGGAGGCGCCCACCGGTCCAGGCGTGACTCTCTTCAGCGGCGGTGCGGATTCACTCGCCGGAGCGCTGATTGCCGAGCGCGAACTGGGCACGCCACCTGTACTCGTTTCGCATCGCGACTGGCCACTCGTGACAGGCGCACAGAATGCTCTCATCGCGGAGCTGACTGACCTGTGGGGTCACGCCCCACCCGCATTCTCCGCTCTCGTCGGCCGATCCCCCACGCAAATCGGATCCGGGCGCGAGTTTGGCCAGGAGGAAACCAGTCGTGCTCGATCACTACTGTTCGTCGCCCTCGGCCTTGCCGTCGCAGGTGCCTGTGGCGTGCCTCTGCGCATACCGGAGAACGGCTTCGCTTCGCTCAACCCCCCCATGGGCGGCGAGCGGCGAGGTGCGCTCTCAACGAGAACCACCCACCCGTTCTACCTGTCCGAACTACGACGGATCCTCAACAAGGTCGGGGCGTATGCCGAGATTGACAACGCCTTCGCCAATCAGACAAAAGCAGAAATGTTCGCACGGGTCGCAGCCGATCTTGGGGCCGAGCGGGCGTCGACTCTGCTCTCAGCCTCGCACTCTTGTGCGCGGGGTGATGTCCGCTTCGCCGGGGTGGAAGGTGCCAAGCACTGTGGTGTCTGCTACGGGTGTCTAGTGCGCCGTGCGGCGTTCCTTGGGGCTGGTCTGAACGACGAGACCACGTATGTCATCGAAGACCTCGCGACCCCGGCCGGCGCCGTCGAGTGGTACAGCGAGAAGCGCCGGCGAGACCTACAAGCTGTACGGTATGCCGCCCACCGAGGCGCCGACGTCGCTGAGGTGACGCGGAACCTGCCAGCAGATGTCGATCCGGGTACAGCCATCGACACGGCCACGCGGGGACTGAACGAATTGGGCGCGCTGGTCCTGTGAGCGAGTCGTGGCCCCCACTCGATACACACGCGCACATAGAGCCAGAGATTGACCCGACCGAGCTGCTAGCGCTGCGTGCGGCGATCTTCGCCGCCACGCGAACTCTTGAGGAGTTCGAAACGACGCGAGGGCGGGCGGACCCAATCACCGTGTGGGGAGTGGGGGTTCACCCCAAGGTCCCAGCAGCCTTCGAGACGTTCTCCATCGAGAGCTTCGAGCGGTCGATTAGTCGTAGTCCGCTGGTCTCCGAGGTCGGCTTGGACCGCAGCAGCTCCGTACCAATGTCCACGCAGGCGCACGTGCTGGCACAGATCCTTCGTGCCTTGCGTGGTCGGCCGCGAATAGTCTCGATGCACTCTGTGGGTGCAACTGCAGAAGTCCTGGACCTGATCGAAGAGCACGCCCCGGTCGGAGTGGTACTCCACTGGTGGAAGGGAACGGAGACCCAGACTGCCCGGGCCGTCGAACTCGGCTGCCGCTTCTCCATCAACCGGGCCGACCTCCGCCACCCGGCGGTCATCGGTCGAGTGCCTGCGGACCGCATACTGACCGAGACTGACTATCCGCATGGGAGTGGCCGTCGAGCGGCGCCCGGCGATGTTGAGACGATTGAGGAGGCACTGGCGGAGCACGACCGGAGCACACGTGGCCAGGTCCGTCGAACTATC
>JAPOOH010000352.1 GCA_026713505.1 Chloroflexota bacterium
ACCCCGCCACGCCTGAGGGGCGCCCCAGAGCGCATTCACGCGGCCAAGACGAAGTCCCACTCAACTCTGAAGGGTAGGGGAGCGCTTCCGGCGTGCATTCCGGGCCGTACTTGCCGTGCACACACCCAGCGAGACGGGCAAGCGGCTGGTGACGCCCGCGAATAGCAGGTTGGCAGAGGAAACCCAGAGGCTTCAGCAGCAGTTTCCAGGAGCACAGTCAGCAAATCGCAGATAACACAGCAGGGAAATGTAGAGAAACATGCAGCATTCCTCTATTGTTTTATCCGCGCTACTCCTACAGAATGCTCCCGGCGCGCAGATATTCTCTGCGGCGTGGTAGAATGAATAGCGTCGGAGGGAGAGGAAATGGCGAAACTGGGACAGTACAGCTACCCGGACATCAGGTTCGGTGACGCAGTAGAGATAGCGAACCGCATCCTTAACAAGTTCAAGGGCACGGTGAGCGTGAAGGGCCTCGCGTGGGAACTGGGGATGGCCGAGGGGAGCGGCACCCTGTTCGCGAAGGTCGCGGCGCTGCGTGACTTCGGTCTCGTAGAGGGACGCGGAGAGCTCCGGGTCTCGCAACTGGCGCAGCGGGTCCTCCATCCCACGAACCAGGATGAGGGGCTGGAGGCGACCGCCGAGGCGTTCCAGCGCGTCGAGCTGCTGAGCCAACTCTACACGCGGTTCGAGGGCGAAGTGCCGGACGACATGAGCCTCCTGGTGGGGTTGGAAGAGATCTCTCGTGCCCCCCGGGACGAGATCGTCAAGCGGGCTCCGCTCATCCAGAAGCACTTGACCGACGCGATCCGCGTCCTTGGCCGGCCCGTCAAGGCAGAGAAAAGGGCAGAATATTCTGGCGCGCGCCAGAGGATTGCTGTTGAATCTCCGGCCACGGCTCCGGAGTTACCAGCAGAAGAGCCATCAGGGGACGGGCTGCACATCACGGCTGCGGGCCGTCGGCTCTCGGTGCCGCTGACGGCCGAGTACATAGAGGTCGCGATCAGCCTGCTTCGCGCGATGCAGATCGAGATGCGACAGGAACCCGCCGGCGAGCCCGCGCTGCCGCTCTTCGAGGGCATGGACCTCGACCTGGGAGGGCAACTGGACACGTGAGGGGGTTGGCGCCCCAGACAGGATTCGAACCCGTGACCCGCTGCTTAGAAGGCAGCCGCTCTATCCTACTGAGCTACTGGGGCCTCTCTTCGACTATAGTGCCGGGGCGCATGGGGGTCAATCGACCCCGAATGCGCCCCGGTTGTCGTTAATCACTTGAAGATGCGGAGGCGTGCATCCCATGACGTACCAAACGATCCAGTTCGAGACCGAAGGCCCGCTCGGCCTGCTGACGCTCAACCGACAGGAGCGTCTGAACGCCATCAGCCGTGAAGTGACGGAGGAAATGCAGGACCTGGTTACCCGGCTGGAAACGGACGTGACGATACGCGTGCTCATCGTCACCGGCGCAGGCCGTGCCTTCTGCGCCGGGGCGGATATCAAGGAGCGCACGGAGAACCTGGACAACCTATCCCTGGCGCGCACCTCGGCCGTTATCTCGCCCACGTTCAGGCGGTTCGAGCGTCTCAACCAGGTGAGCATCGCCGCGGTCAACGGCGTCGCCGCGGGCGGCGGTCTCGAACT
The DNA here is from genome assembly GCA_026713505.1 of Chloroflexota bacterium. Classification (GTDB taxonomy): domain Bacteria; phylum Chloroflexota; class Dehalococcoidia; order Lucifugimonadales; family Australimonadaceae; genus Bin16. The sequence goes on from JAPOOH010000352.1 coordinate 1,642, forward strand.
CGCGATGGCATGCGACCTGCGGATCGCGAGCTCCGAGGCGCGCATGGCGCTGCCGGAGTTGACGCTCGGCATCCTGCCGGGCGCTGGGGGTACGCAGCGCCTGCCACGCCTCATCGGTCCGGCGCGGGCGAAGGAGATGATGCTCTTCGGCAGGTTCATCGACGCGCAGACGGCACTTGCCTGGGGGCTCGTTAATGCGGTGTCGACGCCGGGTGGACTGCTCGAAGAGGCGCGGGTCTGGGCTGGGCGCCTGCTGGAGCTTCCGCCGCTGTCGCTCGCGAGCATCAAGAACGCCGTCAATGTGGCGATGGACGTGGACCTGGACAGCGGCATCCAGTACGAGCAGCGTTGCTCGGCGATGCTCGCGCTCACGGAGGACAGGCGCGAAGGTCACATTGCGTTCGTGGAGAAGCGGGCCCCCGTGTTCACCGGGCGATAGGCGCAAGCGAAGAGGCGGTCACCGGCCCTCGAATCGCGTCGAAACCCAGTGCACCGGGATGGGTCCGAACCTGTGGGGGGTGACGCTGCGGATAGACATAGCGCCGACGTCGGCGGACGTCGTGCAGCGTTGCTGAACGAACCGCCCTATGGGGCGTGAAGCCATGATCGCGAACATCGTGTTGGAAAAGGCGCGGTTCCATCCGCGGCTACCCCCTCCGGCCATGTGATATCCCGCCAGTGAGGCGGCCGTCGCCAGGCCGGCCCCGACTACGATGTTGGTCCCGCAGAAGGGCGATACAGCCAGGTCCCGCTGTCCGGCCTTCATCAACCGGAGCGCCTCATGGGCCGATTCCTCGACCTGTTGTGTAGGGATATTCCCGACCACCAGGAATCCCGGTGGTATCGAATAGCCCGCTATGGGCCTGCCGCTGGCCGAGGGGGACAACAGCAGCGCGATGGTCGCATGCTCGAGGCCGTGGTTGCGTTTCGTCTTCTGCCAGGGGTTCAACGTTCTTCTTCCATTGGCGGTGTATCGCCGCGTCCCCTCGATTGTATACGCCGCCGGACAGCGCTGCGGCCACTCGGCAGGGCAGGGGAGCGGGATGGACGCGTGTCAAGAAGCAGGTGGCACGCATGGGGCCTAGGTTAATCGGATGAGTCCGATGCCGGCTAGGGTCAGGCTCGTTACGACGATGCCCGCGATTACGACGCCGGCCGCGATGGCGGGGAGCCCGCGGCGGACGGGTTCATGCAGCGTCCAAACGATGAGGGCGCCGGTCCAAGCTCCCGTGAGCGGCAGAGGGATGGCGACTGCAAGCATGATGCCGAAGAATCCGTAGCGCCGCACCCGAGGCCCCCACGACTGCTGGATGCGGGCGGTGCGCCAGCGCAGGAGGCGGCCGGCGACGTTCTCCCAAGCCTCGATCCGAGCGCCGACGGTGCGCAGCGCGTAAAGGATGAACGGGACCGGGATGATATTTCCGACGATGGAGAGGCCAAGCGCCTGCGGCCAGGGCATGTCCAACGAAGTGACGGCGAGCGGGATGGACGCCCGCAGCTCGCCGACGGGCGTCATCGCGGTCAGCAGGACGATTAGTGCATCGGGCAAGAGGAACCTCGGGTGATGGTAGTTGCCTGTGGGCAGGAAGTGTGGCGTATTCTAGCGAATCAGGGGCAACCAGGAGCGTGTTCTGGACGGGTCTTATACTTTGTACAAAACTTTGGATAACCCAAAGCCCGAAAAAGTCGTATGCTAAACATTGGCATTGATGCCATCCGAAGGTGTAGAATCTGCCTCGAACATTCCCGTAGGAGGAGGGTGAGCATATGGCGCGCAAAACCCGGCTCATGCGGCAGGTGGAGGAGCGCTTCCATCAACCGCTCGAACGACTGTTGCCCGAGATGATCAACGAGAACGGCCTCTCGGCCACGGCAGCCGAGTTAGAAGTGTCCAAGGCGACACTTGGCTACTGGCTTCTCAAACTCGGCATCAACGTCCGGCGCGTTGCACTTGCTCCAGGGGAGACCCTGGAGGTCAAGCGGGCAAGCTGAACAGCGTTCCTGGCTGACGAGAGAGAGGCGGACCGGCGGTCTGGGGAGACAACGCCGGAACCGCCTCTCTTGCTGTTCGGGGCACTTCCTGCCCTTCGTGGGTATCCCCGGCATGGCTTTCTTGACAGGGTGAAGCAGCGGGTGATACAACGTGATAGAAATCACAACTGCCCCTGCTCCTCCACCAAGAGGCCGCGTGCTACTCCGCCTTCCAATACTTCCCACACTGCTCACCATCACAGCCCTGGCTGTTTCTGCCGTTGTTACGGCCTGCGGGGGAGCCAGTCCAGTCTCGACACCCGAGTGCTATCTTGCCCAGGAAGGACAGATAATCGGAGCTGTTGGCATGGACTGCGAGCCACCCCCCGGGGCGACCGTGCAGCCAACCCCCACGTCCACACCCGACACGGGCGGAGGCGGGGACGACGGGAAGGCGCTATTCGTGGTTTACGGCTGCGCCACGTGCCATGAGCTGGACTCGGTAGCTCAGTCGAAGGGCAGCAGCGATGGCCCTGCGCTCAACGGCATCAGCTCCAAGGGGGCGGACTACATCCGCGATTCGATCCTGAACCCGTCCGCCGAAGTGGTCGAAGGTTACGAGGACGGGCTGATGCCGCAGGACTTCGCAACCCAGTTCTCCGCTGACGAGTTGGATACGCTGGTCACGTTCCTGATGGGGCAATAGTCGGCCGAGCCGCCCAGGCCTTCACACGGGGACGGCTGCGCCAAGCACCCGCTGGATTCCCTCAATCTGTTCGTTGACCCCTCTCAGGGCGTCCCCTATACTGCGCACCCAAATGCGGCAGGTGTTCTCTCCGCAAAACCACAACGTATTGAGGTTAGAAGATGCAGTTGCACTGTCTACAGGAGAATCTCAGCCAGGGGCTCAGTGTTGTGCAGCCTGCGGTTGCCACTCGTACGACGCTCCCCATCACGCAGCACGTTCTCCTAGCAACGGACGAGGGAAGGCTCAAGCTGTCCGCCACGAACCTCGAGGTCGCCATCAGCACATGGATAGGAGCTGACATCCAGGAGGAAGGCTCGGTAACGATCCCCGCCCGTTTGCTGACCGACTTCGTCAACTCCCTCGGACGGCAGACCATCAAGGTGCAGACTGCAGCCCAGGGAGGCGGCATCGCAGTAGAGGGCGACCGCACGAAGGCCAACATCAACGGTACGGCTGCCGAGGAATTCCCTCCCATCCCCGCGATAGACCAGGGCATCTCGACGAAGATGTCGGGCAGGGCACTGCGCGACGCGATCCACCAGGTGGTGCTCGCAGCAGCCGTGGAAGACTCGCGACCTGTGCTCACCGGCGTCAACATAGAGCTGGATGGCACGAATGTAACGTTCGCCGCCGCCGACGGCTTCCGCCTCGCCGTGCGCAAGGCCCAGCTGCTGGAGCCTGCCAGCGAGAAGGTATCGGTCATCGTTCCGGCGCGGACGCTCTCGGACATCGAGCGTCTCCTGGACGGCGACGACCCGGTCGATATCGTGGTGACGACGCAGCGGAGCCAGATCCTCTTCCGGTTCAAGAACATCGAGGTGGTGTCGCAGCTCATCCAGGGGACATTCCCCAACTACGCGCAGTTGATCCCGCAGGAGCACGGGACCCGCGCCATCATCGGGCTCAACGAACTGCAGCGGGCGACTCGAACGGCAGCCATCTTCGCGAAGGACGGCTCCGGCATCATCCGGCTGCAGATGAGCGCGGAAGGCGAGGGGACGGGGGGCCTGACGATATCGTCGCGAGCGGAGGAGGTCGGTGACAACACCGGCAACCTTGAAGCTGACGTTGAGGGAGCCGAAGGCAAGATAGCCTTCAGCAGCCGCTACCTGAGCGACGTGCTCGGCGTCATCGGCAAGGAGAAGGTCGCGCTGGAGATGACGACGTCGTCGAGCCCGGGAGTTATCCGTCCCGTTGACGACGGCGGCGAATATGTCCACGTCGTCATGCCCATGTTCGTTCAGTGGTAGGGCAAACCACGCGCATTCCTGAAGGAGGTTCAGCGATGGGCGCAAAGTCAGTCGGCATCGGGCTGGTAGCGTTGTTGGTTATGTCCATCGGCATGTTGCTGACAGCATGCGGAGAGGACGAGCCGGTAAAGATCGGTTCGCTGATGGAGTTCACCGGTGAGTTGTCCGAGTTCGGAACGCAGATGGACCAGGGGGTAATGCTCGCCGCGACCCAGGTTAATGAGGCCGGAGGCGTGCTGGGCGGACGCCAGATAGAGGTGGTTTCTGAAGACGCAGGCACCACTGACATCACTGCCGTGGACGCCGCGCGCAAGCTCGTGGACGTGGACAGCGTCGCCGCTATAGTAGGCCCCCTGCGCAGCAGCCACACGCAGGCCGTCGCGCGCGCAGTCACGGTCGACGGAGAAGTGCCCCTCATGTCGCCATCGGCCACTTCTCCCACCATCACCGTGCTGGACGACAACAACTTCGTCTTCCGCACTGCGCCCTCGGACTCCTTCCAGGGCGTCGTACTCGCGAATCTCGCCTACAACGACCTTGGCTACCGCTCCGCAGGCGCCCTTTACATCAATGATGCTTACGGACAGGGGCTCGCCGACCAGTTTGAAGCGTCCTTCACCGCGCTGGGAGGGCAGGTGGTAACAGTCCCCCATGAACCGGAGCAGCCCTCATACGCATCCGAGTTGACCCAGGCGACTGCGAACTCCCCGGACGTGCTCGTGGCCATCAGTTTCCCCGTCAGTGCGGGCGTCTACATACGCGAAGCCATCGAGAGCGGCGCCGCCGATACATTCCTCTTTGTGGACGGCAGCAAGTCCAACGACCTCATCGCCGCCGTGGGCGCAGAGGACCTCGAAGGGATGTACGGCACCGCACCTGAGGCGCTCGAGAACGAGGACCGCGCCCGGTTCGACAGCGACTATATGGCCGCTTACGACAGCGACCTCTCGCTGCCGTTCATCCGGGAGTCCTACGACGCGGCGGTCATCTTCGCCCTCGCTGCAGAGGCGGCAGGCTCGTCAGAGCCAACGGCCATCCGAGACGCCATACGTTCTGTGTCCGCACCGCCGGGCGAGGAGATCGGCCCCGGCGTGGACGAGATCAAGCGCGGGCTGGAACTCCTCCGCGACGGCCAGCAGATCGACTACCAGGGAGCCTCGGGGCCTGTCGACGTTGATGAGAATGGCGACGTGACCGGCGCAATGGGGATCTGGAAGATCGTCAGCGGCGAACTCGTAACGGAGCGTATCGTTACCGAGTAGCCTCGCCGAGCGGATAGCGCTAAGGCAGCGTCCGTTCGTCCCTCGGTCTTCCCGGACGAACGGACGCTGGTTCTATTCTTCAGCAACGGCCCTGCGCAGTCTTCGACGCGCCGTCCACCGTTCCCGAGCACGCGAGAGCAGGGGCGTGATGCCGTCCGGCGCATAGACGAGCACGAGCACCACCAACACGCCAATCGAGAAGTAACGCACGTTCGGCGAACCCAGCGGGTCCGGCAGAAACTGTGACCCGCTCCAGATGCCCCAAACGATGAACGCCCCCACGATAGGGGCGTACAGCCGTCCGCTCCCGCCCACCACCAGCATCGCCCAGATGATGAACGTGCCGAGCAGCGGCGTGAACGCAGACGGGGAGATGGCGCGCAGGTTGAAGGCGTACAGTGCGCCGCCGATGCCCATGATCACCGCCCCGAGCACGAACGCCTGAAGCTTGAAGCGAAACACGTGCTTGCCGCTCGCTTCTGCGGTCACTTCGTCCTCGCGTATCGCGCGCAGGACGCGCCCCCATGGCGAATGCACGAGCGCTCTCACTCCGAAGAACAACGCCAGGAAGACCACCAGGACCACGACCAGGTACACGCGGTCGTAGTCCTGTGGTGTGGCGATGCCGTCGAAGACACGGGGGATCGTGTACAGCCCCTTGCTTCCATTTCCAAGCCATCGCTCGTTCAGGAAAACAAGTCGAACGCTCTCCGCTATCCCCAGGGTCGCTATCGCCAGGTAGTCCCCCCGCAGACGGATGGTAATCGTGCCGACCACCAGCGCCACCGCCGCGGACACAAGCGATGCCGCCAGCAACCCGGCAATGAACCAGAGATCCAGGGCTCCGATCACGGGCAATGCTTCGAGGCGGTTCGCCAGGTCGCCAGCGTAGAGGTAGTCGTCAACCTGGTCGGACGACGGAGGGCGGATAGTCAGGAGCGATGCTGCGTAGGCGCCGAGCGCGAAGAAGCCAGCCACGCCGATGTTGAACAGCCCCGTATAGCCCCAGTGGACGTTGAGACCAAGCGTGAAGACGGAATAGATGCCGATCAGTATGGCGAAGGCGGTGAGGAAGTCCAGCATCAGCCCTTGCTCCCGAGGATGCCACGCGGCCTGAACAGCAGGACGACCACCATGACGGTGAATGCTATCGCGGGCTTGTACGTGGGCAACGCCCACGCGGTGGAGACCTCCATAGAGATGCCGATGAGCATGGCTCCAAGGAACGCTCCGTAGGGATTGCCGATGCCCCCGACGACCACCGCCGCGAAGAGCGGCACGAGGAGTTGGAAACCCATGGTGGGCTTGAGCTGAGCGGTTGCGTTGAATATGACGAGCAGCACTCCCGCCGCGCCCGCCAGTGCGCCGGCGATGGCCCAGGTCCATAGGAGGACCCGGTCCGTGTTGATGCCGCTGGCGCGCGCGAGGTCGGGGTTGTCGGAGGTGGCGCGCATCGCCTTGCCCTGCTTCGTGCGTGTGAGCAGCAGGTGCAGGGCGATCGCCAACACGAGCGCGGCGCCACTTACGAACAGGTGATTCGGCGCGATGCTGATGTCGGCGGGCAGGGAGAAGTGCGTCCGTCCCTCGTTCGGGAAGTAGCGTACCGGCGTGCCCCAGACCATCTGGACGAAGCCGCGAATCGCGATGGCCACTCCGAGGGAGGCTATCTCTATCGTTACGATGTTCGCCCGCCGCAAGCGCAGTTTTCTGAAGACGAGTATGTCCATCCCCACGGCGAGCGCCGCCACCGCCGCCATGCTCACAGGCAGCGCGATGAGCAGCGGGAACCCGAAAGTGAACGGCCCAAGGCCCGTGTGCTCCGGGAGGACGCTCACGAGCAGGAAGAAGGTCACGTAGGCGCCCATCGTCATCATGTCGCCGTGAGCGATGTTGGCGAACCGCATCACGCCGAAGACCAGCGTGATGCCGACGGCTCCCAGTGCAAGGATGCTGCCCAGGAAGATGCCGTTGACAGCGAGCCCGATCTGGCTGAGGGCCAGGACGATGAAGATGATGGCAAGGAGCGTCTGGGCAACCTGGCTCGCTCGCGCCATCGCCGGACTTCTCATCGTTCGCGCGGTAAAGAACATACGGTCCGCCTATTCGCTCCCCAGGTACAGCCGGCCCACACTTGGATCGTTGGCCAACTCCGGTCCTGTGCTCTCCATGCGCACTTCTCCCACAGCAAGCACGTACCCCCGGTGCGATATGGAAAGCGCCTTCTTCGCGTTGTGTTCCACCATCAGGACCGCGACCCCTGTGGCGTTGATGTCCCGCACCATCCGGAAGACTGCCTCCATGAGCATCGGCGAGAGTCCCGCGGTGGGTTCGTCCAGGAGCAGCAGTTTCGGCTCCAGCATCAGCGCGCGCGCCACCGCCATCATCTGCCGCTGGCCACCGGAGAGTGAGCCAGCCCTGGCGGAGCGCTTCTCCGCCAGATCGGGAAACAGCTCGAACATGTCCCGGATGCGGCCGTCCAGTCTGTCGTTTCGGAGGAAGCCGCCCATCTCGAGGTTCTCGGTGATGGTGAGGGTAGGGAAGACGTTTTCCGTCTGCGGGACGTAGCAGAGGCCCAGCGGGATGCGGCGGTCGGCCCGCAGTCCCTCGATGCGTTGACCGTCGAACCGTATCTCTCCGGCTGAGGCCTCCACCATGCCGACGACGGATTTCATCAGCGTGGACTTGCCGGAACCGTTCGGGCCGATGATGGTGACGATCTCTCCTGCTTCCACGCGCATGTCCACGCCGTGGAGTATCTCAGTGTCGCCGTACCCGGCCCTCACGCCCGTCACGTCCAGGAGCGTCATGATTCAGCTCCCCAGGTACGCCCGCACGACACGTTCGTCCTGCTGCACGGCGGCAGGAGACCCCTGTGTGAGCACGGCGCCCTCGCTCATCACGATGACGTGGTCGCACAGGCGCATCACGAGTGCCATGTCGTGTTCGATGATGAGGAACGTGATGCCCAGTTCCTCGCGCGCGCGGCGGATGCCGTCCACCAGGCGCCGGAGGAGGGTAGGGTTCACACCGGCGCCGGGTTCGTCCAGCAGCACCATGCGCGGCTTCGCCATCAGCGTGCGCGCCAGCTCAAGCAGTTTCTTCTGCCCCCCGGAGAGGCCCTCAGCCGGTAGCTCCGCCACCTCCGAGAGTCCCGTGAACTCCAGCACTTCCCTGGCCTGTGACGCTACCTCCTGTTCCTGCCGCTTGATGAGCCAGGGGGTGGCGAGAGAGCGCCACATGCTTTCGCCCGCCTGGTTGGACGGAACGAGCATGAGGTTCTCGAGAACGCTCATGCGCTTCAGTTCCCGGGGAATCTGGAAGGTCCTGACGATGCCCTTGCGGAAGACGAGGTACGGGGGCAGCCCGTCTATGCGTTCGTCACGGAAGCTGACGCGTCCGGCAGTCGGCTTGTGGAACCCCGCGACGAGATTGAACAGGGTTGTCTTTCCGGCGCCGTTCGGCCCGATGAGGCCGGTGATGGAGCCGTCGCTGACGTTGAGCGAGCAGTTGTTGACGGCGCGCACACCGCCGAAGTCCATCACCAGCCCGCGTACTCGCAGAATCGGAGACGCCATGCCTCTCATCCAGGGGCGGAGTGGCGCGGATTATACGGGTAACCGACCGCGAGGGTATCGCAGCCGGACCGTCAGGCGTCGCGCTGCCTGTCGACGCGCTGTCAGTCCCGGGCGGGGCTAACCAGTGGCGCGGACGGCAGAGCGGTTCTTCTTCGGGCTGTTGTTGAAGCCGATGTTGTCCTCGAAGGGGTGGAACTCTCGCGCTTCGTGACAGTACTTGCACTCACCGGCCATCGTGGCGCTGGGGGAACCGACGATCCAGTGATGCGCCCCGGTGGGAGATGCTTCGCAGTAACTCGCCTCAAGGCTAATCTTCGGCTGTGCCTTCGTTGTCATCCCAAGTCCTCCGATCCTGCATGGCCAAGGGGTTGTGAGGCCCGTGGCCCGTCTGTGGTGGAGATGGGG
>JAPOOH010000353.1 GCA_026713505.1 Chloroflexota bacterium
CCCGCGCGTTGCCCGTCGGGCGCTCGCCGAGCTTCGCCGCCGTCTCGCGCGAGTGCAGCCGCCCCACGAGCACACCGTCGCGGATGAGGTCGGTCTCCTGTCCCTGCACGCCCTCGTCGTCGTAAAGGTAGGAGCCGCGCAAAGTGGACCGCGGGACGGTGGCGCCGTCCTTCACATTCAGGTGTGCGCCGCCGAACCGCTTGCCGGGTTTCATCAGCTCCTGCAGGCGCGGCTCGGCGTAGATGTGGTCCGCCTCGGAGAGATGGCCGAACGCCTCGTGGATGAAGACCCCCGCGAGGATGGGGTCGAGGATGACCGTGTACTCGCCGCCCTTTACCTCCGGCGCGTTCAACAGTGCGACGGCCTTCTCCGCCGCCTCGGTCGCGCTCTCGCGCAGGTCCATCACGAACTCGAAGTCGCCCAGGCTGCCCAGGCTTATGCCGTACTGCTGCACGTCCGCGCCATTGCGCGCCTGCGCGTTCAGGCGCAGGTTCACGTCCACTCGTTCCTGGTCGATGTACGAGCCTTCCGAATTTGCATACACCATCCGGCGACGCGCGTCCGTATAGCCGACCGTGGCCGACTGCACGCCCGGCGTGCTCATCATCACGTCCGCGTACTCGTCCAGCACCGTCTTCTTCTCCGCGAGCGTCAGTGAGCCGGGGTCGCGCCCCAGCACCGGCGGGACGTGGTCCACCACCGGGGCCGTCTCCGCGAGTTCGACACGCTCGCCGCCGATGACCCGGGCCTGGTCGACCGCCTGCCGCACCTTGGCTTCGAGGCCCTCCAGGTCGTTGAACGACGCGAACCCCCAGCCACCGCCCGCGAGCGCCCGGACGTTGCCGCCTATCGCGCTGCCCCGTCCGATCTCCTCGAGCTCCCGGGCCCGGTAGCGGATCATGGAGGAAGACGCCTCCTCCACGTGCACCTCCACGTACTGGCCGCCGGCGTCTTTCAGCGCAGCCTCGATCCGGTCACGGATAGCTTCGTCCATGATGTTGCCTCGCGCGCGGTGTTCCACGCGTTCGCAGTTTACCCAAGCGTAACGATGGCGGGCAACGCCATGCCCCGCCGTGAAGCCCAGCGCATCACGGCCTCTACGAGGCCAGGGGAACCGCCTTCGAGCGCCTCATGACGCGGTCGCGCGTAAGCAACGGAACGCCGTGCACGATACTGGTCGCGGCGATGATCTCGTCCGCCGGGTCACCTCTGAAATCGAGGCGTGTCGATGTCCGCGCAACCGCCAGGTCGATCGGCCACACGTGCACCTGGCTCAACACGCGCACCACTTCCCGGTCGTCCAGGTCCAGACTCACACGGCCCAGTTGCGCGAGTTTGGCCAACTCCCACAGCACGATGGACGAGACTGACCAGCTATTCGAAACCATCAGGCGCTGCTCGGCAGGCCGGAGCGAACCGCTGACCGCAAGGATGAGGATGTGCGTATCGAGATTAAGCATCTGCATCCCAACGGATGCCGGTCGTGAAGATGTCGCCCTTCACCTCGATCTTGTGCCGCAGGCTCCCGATGAGGTCGGCGTCCTGGCGGTCATAGGGAAGGACGCGAGCAACAGGTTTGCCATGCTTCGTGATTACCAGCCCGTCGCGGTCGAGCCGGTCCAGCAGCGCCAGGCACTGCTCCTTGAACTTCGCCGCTCCCATTGTCTTCATGGCGCGAGCCTCCCTTGTACATGGACATCTTATACGACTGGTCGCTTAATGTGTCCACAATTCCCGTCGTTCCTGTACAGGCTCGCGCTCTAGCGCGCAACTTCGCAGCGACAGCGCGGCGCGTGAGGGTGAACTCCGCACCCTCTCCTCACACGCTCCGCACGCCCTCCGGCACCGCCGTTCCTCGCACGACCCCGATGAGCAACAGCGACCCTGCGAGCACTACGCCCGTTACCGCCAGCGTGCCCGGCGCGCCGAAAGTGTCCACGAGCAGGCCGAACGGCAGGATGGCCATGGTTATGAAGGAGCGCAACATGAGGTTGATGCTCATCACGCGACCGTAGAGCGCCGGGTCCGTCCGCGTGATGATGAGCGTCTGGTTGATGGTGGTGTACGCCTGGTGCGCGAAGCCCGTGCAGAAGAGCAGCACGATGCTGAGCGCATAGGACGGCGACAGCGCGAAGGCGGTCAGCGCCACCCCGAAGCCGATGCCCATGATCAGCTGCGGCAGGCCGTTCGCGAGGCGCGAGAACGACGCGACGGTCAGCGAGCCGCAGAACCCTCCGAAGCCGATAGCCGCAAACATGAATCCCAGCAACTCAGGCCCTATCTCCAGCACTTCCTGGAACACCGGAAGCAGGTGCACGTACGGCATGCCCAGCACCAGCATGAGCAGCAGCATCCCGAACAGCAGCCGCAGGAGCGGCGTCGACATCACGTATCGGAACCCCAGCAGCAGTTCGCCGCGCATCCCGCGCCCGCGTTGTTGCTCGGCCCGTCCCGACGGGAACGTGAGCGACATCCCCATGGAGACCACGTGGAACACCGCAACCGTCGCGAACGCGATGAGCGGGTCTATCCCCAGCAGGATGCCGACGACGCCCGGCGCGGCGACCTGGTTGACGTTCCGTCCTGCCGCCTGCAGCGCGACGCCGTTCGGGATCAGCCTCCTCGGTAGCAGCAGCGGCACGTAGGACTGGCGCACCGGCATGTTGAATGGCATCGCCGTCCCGTGCACGAGGGAGAACAGCACAAGGTGCCAGACCTCGATGATCTCCAGGTAAAGCAGGACAACCAGCACCAGCGCCATCGCCAGCAGCGCGGTCTGGGAGGCTAGGAGCACCGCGCGCTTGGAGAGCCGGTCCGCCGCAACGCCGCCCAGCGGCGACATGAAGAACATGGGGATGCCCTGCGCAAGAGCGACGACTCCCACCCAGAACGCGGACCCCGTCAATTCGTAGGCGAGCCATGGCCGCGCGACCTGCGTCATCTGGCCTGCCGCGAACGTGAAGAACGTGCCTCCCCAGAGCCGCCGGTACTGCGCGTAGCCCAACGCGGCGAATGTGCGCGGGGAACGCCCGGCGCTGCTCTGCTCGCCGTCGGCAGGCGCGTCTCCGCGCTCCGGCTGCCTCATCACTCAGCGTGCAGCGCCCGGTACACCTTCTCCGCCGTCACGGGAAGGTCGCGTATCCGCACGCCCACGGCGTTCGCGACGGCGTTCGCTATCGCTGGCGCGGTCTGCGAGTTCGATTGCTCGCCGATGCCCTTGACCTGGTACGGCCCCCAGCCGCCGCCCTCCTCCTCGTCCAGCAGCACCGTGCGCAGTTCCGGCAGGTCTGCCGCCGTGGGGATCTTGTAGTCCGCGAACGACGCCGTGGTCACGCGCCCGTCCTCCACCGCCAGCTCCTCCTGCAACCCGAAGCCGATGCCCTGCACCACGCCGCCATTGACCTGTCCCTGGTGGCCGATGGGGTTGAGGATCTTCCCGGTATCGTGCGCCGTCGTCATCGTGAGCAGCTTCACCTGACCCGTCTCGAGGTCGACCGCCACCTCCGCGACCTGCGCCGTGAACGCGGTGTACGGGTTGCGGGCCGTGTCCTGCACGTCGCCGAGCCCCACGATGGGCCCTCCCGTGCGCTCCGCGAGCGACGCCCACTCGGTGCTCTCGCCCGTGTCGGTCCGGCGCAGCGTGGCGCCGTCCACCTCCGATGCGTCCTCCGGCCAGCCGAGGATGTCCGCCGCCAGCTTGAACAGCTCGCCCTTGGCGGCCTGCGCCGCATTCCAGACCGCTGCGCTCGCCATCCGCGTCACCCGCGCCCCGCCGATACCGGAGTCGAACGACGTGCTCGCTGTGTCCCACACCGCGACGCGCACCTGCTCGATCGGCATCCGCAGCTCGTCCGCAACGATCTGCTGCATCACGGTGTAGGAGCCGGTGCCCTGCTCGAATACCGACGTGTTGACCGTGACCGAGCCGTCCGGGTGCAGCGTGACGCCAGCGTGCGTCTCGCCGCCCGCCTGCACGCGCTCGCCGATGGCGACACCCTGGCCGTAGGCCAGGCGCCCGTCCGAGGGCCTGGGGTCCGCGTAGCCCGATGCGTTCAGCGCGGCGTTCAGTGTCTCGATGGAGCGCACCTGCTCGAACACGGTGCCGAGCGAGTCCTCCTCGCCTTCCGTGACGAGGTTCTTCCGCCGCAGCTCCGCCGGGTCCATCCCCAGCGCCGCGGCTAGGCAGTCGATCTGCGACTCCGCGGCGAACATCGCCTGCGGTTCACCGGGCCCGCGCATGTAACCGCACGGCACGTTGTTCGTGTACACCTGGTGCTCCACGATGCGCGTGTTCGCCGCCTTGTACGGCCCCGCCGCAGCGCTCGCGCCGCCCAGGTGCCCGCCCGGCTTGAACCCCGCGTACGCGCCGCTGTCGTACTCCACCAGCGCCTCGTGCGCGACGATCACCCCGTCGCGCGTCGCGCCCGTCCGCACCGTCACGCGGGAGGCGTGGCGCGGGTTCGCTGACGTGAGGTCCTCCGAGTAGTCAAACACGATCTTCACCGGCCTGCCTGTGCGCGTGGAGAGCATCCACGCGACCGGTATCGCCATCGCGGACCCCTTCCCGCCGAAGTCGCCGCCGATCGTCACCGGGTTGAACACTACGTCGGCGGCGTCCATCCCTATCGCCATCGCCACCATCCGCTTGCCCGGGTGCGGCGACTTGTTCCCTGCCCACACGTCCACCTTGCCGGACGGGTGAGCCGCAACCAGGCACGTGTGCGGCTCCAGGTATGCCTGGTGCTGACGCGGCGTCGTGAACGTGTTCTCCACGATCACGTCGGCCTCCGCCATGCCCGCCTCGACGTCGCCCTTCGCCCATTCCCAGACGGTGTAGACGTTGCTGGGCTCCGTCACCTCTTTCGGGTAGCCCTTCACCTGCAACATGTCCTCATGCACCAGCGACGCGCCGTCGGCCTTCGCCTCGTCCATCGACAGCACCGCAGGCAGCTCCTCGTACTCCACTTCGATGAGGTCGAGCGCCCGCTGCGCGATGTCCTCGTCGTCCGCTGCCACCGCGGCCACCTGCTCGCCGATGAAGCGCACGACCCCCTGCGCGAGCACCGGGATGTCCAGCACCGCGCGTCCGTGCCGCGCCCCGTCGTGGATGTCCGCGCCCGTGACGACGGCGTGCACGCCCCGCACCTGCGCGGCCTTGGACGTGTCTATCGAAACGATGCGGGCGTGCGGGAACGGCGAGCGCAGCGTCTTCCCGAACAGCGCTCCGTCCAGCTGTACGTCGGCGGTGTAGACGGCATGGCCCGTCGCCTTCTCGACGCCGTCGACTCGTGGGGTGGGCACGCCGATTGCGCGCCCGGTGGGTTGAGCAACCATCACAAACTCCGGCAGGGGATGGGGATGCGCCAAGGATAGCACGCCCATCCGGCAGGACCGCCCGGTCCCTTCCCCCTTGACGGGGGAAGGATAGAGCCTGCCCCGCACATGATGCGGGGATGGGGGTGATTCCGGTGGCGGGTGGGGCGCCCCCCTATCCCCGCATCCTCGCGTACGTCTCCAGTGCCGCCGAGAGCTGGGCTACCGTCGTGTTCGCGCCGCTGACCGTGATGGACACCTTCCTGCCGGCCAGCGACTCCCGCTGCTTGTACGCCCCCGCCGTCGCTGCGGCCCCCGCGCCTTCCGACAGCGTGTGCGCCTCCTGGATGAGCAGGCCCATCGCATGGCGTATCTCGTCCTCGCTCACGAGCACGAAGTCGTCCAGCACGTCACGGATTATCCGCTGCGGAAGCTCGTAGCCGGACACGGTCGCGATGCCCTCGGCGAACGTGTGCATCGGGGCCTGTGCTATCTCCCCCTGCTTCCACGACAGGTAACCGGCGGGCGCCGCTTCGGACTGCACGGCCCGCACCTTGACGTCCGGGGCCATCGCGCTGGTGACGATGCAGGCGCCAGACACGCCCGTGCCGCCTCCCAGCGGCAGGTACAACACCTCCACGTCCGGCAGGTCCTCCATGATCTCCAGGGCCTGCGTCGCCACGCCAGCGATGAGCAGCGGCTCGTCGACGGGATGCACGTAGCGGTACCCCTCCTCGGCCGACAGCCGCTCGCAGTGGGCCCTCGCCTCGTCGACGTCATCCCCGTGGAACACCACCTCGGCCCCCAGGGCCTCCATGGCCGCAACCTTCAGCGGATTGGCGTTCTTCTCCGGCAGTACGATGAGCGCCCGTGCTCCGAATATCCGGCAGGCGTTCGCTATCGACTGGCCGTGGTTGCCGGTTGAGGCCGTGGTCAGTCCCCGGCTCCGCTCCTCCTCGGTCATGTGCGCCAGCAGGTTGATGCCGCCGCGCATCTTGAACGCGCCCAGCGGATGGTGCTCCTCGTGCTTCAGGTACACCTCGGCATCGAGCAACCGGCTCAGCCCTGCCGAATACTGCAGTGGAGTGCGGGCCAGATACGGGGCGATGATCTTCCGCGCCTCGTAGACGTCCCGTATCGTCGGCAACCACATCACGTTCCTCTCGCCTCCTGACTCGGTTGCCTCCCCGCTACTGACGCCTTTGTCCAGCACCGGTGGAGGGTGGACGGGAGTAACTGGTCCCCTCCCTGAGGGGAGAACCTTGCATAACTCTCGTCCCGTTCATGGTGAGCCTGTCGACGAGAAGGCGAGGGTACTGCGGGGGTAGCGCATGGTGTCTGTGGACGGACTACGCAACACGTCTCCTACGTTCCCATTTCCCGGCGCAGCGCGTCGGCGAACCGCTCGCGCTGCCACACTCGGACCTCCGCCGACGCGCACTCGGCATCGAGCGATTCCGGCGCCCGGGCCAGCCGCTCCCGGCTCCGCATCGGCCAGAGGATGGAGGGGTCGACCTCCAACGCGGCGCCGAGGCCCGACCGCCACCGCTTGAGCCGCGCGAGCCGCGCGGTTTCACCCTTCGTCATCCTCGAGAAGAACGGCTGCGTCGGACGCGGACGCTGCAACGGAGGCGACGCCTCGCCCGCCTTGACGGCGGCCCGGATACCGCGTCCGTACCGCCTCACGAGCGTGTGGCTCACACCGGGAACATCCTCCATCGCCGCACCGGGATGCGAGGCGAGATAGACGAGCGCCTGCGCCGGGAGCACGTAGCCCGGCGGACGGTCCAACCGCAACGCCTCCGCCTCCCGGAACTCGTACAGCTCCTTCAGCACCGCAAGTCCCTTGCCGTCCAGCACGTGCGAGCCCTTCACCGACAACCATGCCGTCTCCGGGTCCGGGGGCGCATACCGCACCTCCGCAAGCCGCTCGAACTCCTCCGCGACCCAAGACTCCCTGCCGAGCGCGCGCAACTTCTCGGCCAGCGTGTCGCGCAGGGCTGGCAGGTGCACCACGTCCGCTGCGGCGTAGGTGAGCGCGTCGACTTCCAGCGGACGCCGCGACCGGTCCGGCCGCCGCAAGCGCTGGTCCTTCGGGATGCGGACGGCCAGCCAATCTTCGAGCAGCGATGCCAGGCCG
>JAPOOH010000486.1 GCA_026713505.1 Chloroflexota bacterium
CGTCAAGAGAATGAACCGTGCCCCGTATATGGCGTCGATCAGAGATACTTCCCAATTCCTCCCTCAACAAACTGAACTCCTCCGGCAACGATGACAAGTGTTCCATCACTCACCTCCTTGACCGTTATGTTCAGACTTTTCTCAGACTTTGAAAAGGCCCTGGCCGGAATCGGGCGCGGTTGACGCAGAGTCCGGTCCGACGTATCTTATGATGATACCACCGACCCCAGGGCTTCGCCTCTGACTATGCGCTGCAGACTTCCGGCCTGAAACAGATCGAATACGATAATCGGGACGTCGTTGTCCATGCAGAGCGAAAGCGCGGTGGTGTCCATCACTCCAAGACGCTTCTCCAGCGCCTGAAAGTAAGTGAGATGCTCCAGCTTCTTCGCGTTTGGATTGATCTTGGGATCGTCTTCGTAAACGCCGTCAACATCGTTCTTGGCCATCAGCAGCACATCGGCGCCAATCTCAACCGCTCTAAGCGCCGCTCCTGTGTCCGTGGTTACGAATGGGTTTCCGGTGCCGGCGGCGAAGAGGACTACCCTGCCCTTTTCAAGATGCCTGATTGCCCTGCGCCGTATGTAGGGTTCGGCGACCTGTGAGACATTGATTGCGCTCTGAGTGCGGGTCACTATTCCGAATTTGCGCTCCAGTGTGTCCTGGAGGGCAAGCGCGCTGATGATTGTGGCGAGCATACCGGCGTAGTCCGCGGTAGCCCTGTCCATTCCGTCGAGTTCGGCCTGCGTTCCTCGCCAGATATTGCCGCCGCCGACCACTATTCCCATCTCGACGCCAAGATCCAGAACTGAACGGATCTGGCAGCCCATGTACTCGACTGCCGTAGGATCAATGCCAAAACCACGGTCACCTCTGAGTGACTCACCACTCAGCTTGAGCAGAATCCTTCGGTATATTGACGGGCTGGAACTGTCTATGGTTATTCCCCGAGAGAGAATCGCTTGAACCGGCGCACTCGAATATTCTCCCCCAACCTGCCGACAGTCTCATTCACCATATCCTGGACGGTCATGGACGGGTCGCGGATGAAGGGCTGCTGCATGAGGCAGTCCTGGGAGGTGTCCGCCGATTCGTCGTCGGGAACATCGGACTCGTCCACGTAGGTGGGAGACATTGCGGCTATCTGCATGGCGAGATTGTTGGCCAGTGTCTGGAAGTCATCGGTGCGCGCTACGAAGTCGGTCTCGCAATTGAGTTCGATCATCGCGCCGATTCTGCCGCCGCTGTGAATGTACGATTCTATGACGCCCTGATTGGTGGCGCGGTTCGACTTCTTGGCGGCCGAAGCGATTCCCTGCTGTCGCAGGAACTCCTCTGCCTTCTTGAGGTCTCCGCCCGACTCCTCCAGGGCCTTCTTGCTGTCCATTACCCCTGCGCCGGTTAACTCGCGCAGGGCCTTGATTTCGTCAACTGTAACTGCCATTTCGTCCTGGTCTTCCTCGTGTCGGAATTCTGGGGTTGGAAGTCGGCGCTTACTGAGGTTCTTGTACGTTGGCAACAGCCTCTGCCACCCCGTCCACCGCGCTGGCAGATTCGTCGCCGTCCGGGTCTTCAGAGGAAATCTCCTCGGTCTCCAGGGACATTCGACGGTTCTGTCCGTCTATTACGGCATCCGCCATCTTTGCGGTAATGAGCCTGATCGAACGAATGGCATCGTCGTTGCCGGGGATAGGATAGTCAATAAGGTCCGGGTCGCAGTCCGAATCCACTAATGCGATGATGGGTACACCAACCTTGCGTGCTTCGGCAACGGCGATGTGCTCCTTGCCGATGTCAATCACGAAGAGCACACCGGGCATATCGGTCATCTCCTTGATGCCGAACAGGTTCCGGTTGAGCTTATTGATGGTGTTCTCCATACCGAGAGACTCACGCTTGGTGCGCCGCGCGAACTCCCCTTTCACCTTATCGGTCTCGAGCTGCACCAGGTAGTCAATACGCGACTGGATAGTCTTGAAATTCGTGAGCGTTCCGCCAAGCCACCTGTTGGTGATGTAGAAAGAGTTGCTGCGGTTGGCTTCCTGGACGATGGTGTCCTGGGCCTGCTTCTTGGTGCCGACCATCAGCACCTTGTTTCCCTCGGCGACCATGTCGGACATAAACTGCGTGGCCCTGTCCAGCATCCGCAGAGTCTTCTGCAGGTCTATGATGTGAATGCCGTTGCGATGAGCAAAGATGTACTGCTTCATCTTGGGATTCCACCGGCGCTTCTGGTGACCGAAGTGGACTCCCGCTTCCAGGAGCGACTTCATGGTTACCGGGCCGGGCGGAACAAGGAAGTTCCGTATCGGATCTACTGGTGGTCTAACAGGGGATTCAGCTGAAATCTGGACCATATACTCCCGCCTCTATTCGGGACTGCTCTGGGAACTCATCCACGCACAGTTCTAGACTTTGAACACCACGAGAGTATAGCACAGGCAAATATACCTATCAAATAGAATCATTCTAGTTTGGGTACCAATTCATAAGCTTGTGCGTGAGTGGCATTGCTTGCTACACCGACTTTCTTCTACTGCGCTACAATAAACAAACACCCGAACTATTACGTCTAACACCAAGCGCGATCCCGATATGTCTCCTATATATAATTCAGGCCGAACCCTCGACCACGTTCCGGGGCGCTCCATATTCGACTACGCCGACAGCCTGAGCGTGCGGGTGCCGACCTCGTGCGGGCGCACCGGCGAGTGCCACGAGTGCATAGTCGAGGTCAGGCGAGGCATGGATGCGCTGAGCGCGACCACGGATGCCGAGCACTTTCTGCGCGACAATTACAGGCTGGCGTGCCAGGCAATTGTCGAAGACCCCGACGCGGACG
>JAPOOH010000354.1 GCA_026713505.1 Chloroflexota bacterium
CAGCGCCCTCGCCGCCTGCACGCCGAACGAAACGCCGGAGCCGGTCGCGCCCGGCACGGGGCCGGTGCTCACGCCATCGCGCTCCGGGTCGATGCCCGCCTCCCGCAGCATCTCCTCCAGGCCGTCGCGGGGGCCGGGGGCCGCGCCGATGCGCAGTCCCTTCACGGCCTCGATGTCGCCGCGCGGCGCGGCCAGGTCGCTCCTGAGGACGAGGAACCAGTACATGTGCTGCGCGAGCGCGGCGAGCAGCGACGCGCCCTCCCACCGGGGAAACGCGGTCAGCACGGCGTGCGCCGAGCCCGCCACATAGTCGAGCTCGCCATCGCGCAGCATCTCCATCGCGCGGGTGACGGGAAAGACGAGCTCGATGTCAGCGTCGAGGCCCTCGGCCTTGAACGCGCCGAGGTCGACGGCGGCGACGGCTGGGAAGTAGGAATTCGAGACGAGGTCTGGCACGCCGATACGCAAGGGTTCCTCCATAGCCGCACTCCCGGCCAGCCGCGAGTGTGCCTATCCGAGGCAATCAGGTCAACCGGCGCTCAGATTGGGCATTTTCGACCATTCAGCAGTATCAGAAAGCCACCTGTTAATGGACATTTCAACCACTGTGGCGGGCGCGCGGGTATACTCGCCGCCATGCAGCCTCCGGTAGCGGACACCCCCCAGGCATCCTGGCATGGCTCGACAGTGGAGGATGCGCTCGAAGGACTTGGATCGTCGGTCTCGGGTCTGTCGTCAGGCGAGGCTTCGGCCCGCCTTGCGACGTTCGGGCCGAACCAGCTCACCGGCGCGCCGCCCGTATCCGCGCTCAAACTGCTTCTTGACGAGTTCCGCAGCCCACTCGTGCTCGTGCTTATCGGAGCGGCGGCGGTGCTGCTTGGCGTTGCGCTCGTCGCGGAGGAGTCCGACCACTTCATAGACGCCGGGCTCATCGCACTCATAGTGGTGCTGAACGCGTGCCTTGGCTTCTCGCAGAACTACCGCGCGAGCCGGGGCATCGAGTCGTTGAACCGGCTCGCCGCCCCGTCGGCGACGGTGCTGCGCGACGGCGTGGCGGAGCAGGTGGACGCCAAGGTGCTCGTCCCGGGCGACGTCGTGTTGCTGGAGGAGGGCTCGCGCATCCCCGCAGACGGGCGCGTCATCAGGAGCATCGACCTCAGCGTCGACGAGTCGGCGCTCACCGGCGAGAGTCTGCCGGTCCGCAAGAGCACGCAACCGATCGCCGTCGACGCGTCGCTCGCCGAGCGGTTCAGCATGGCGTACAGCGGAACGGTCGTGATGCGCGGGCGGGGCCGGATGCTGGTCGCAAGCACCGGTATGCAGACAGAGGTCGGCGGGATCGCGGCTGAGGTGCAGACTGCGGAGGACGAGCCGACGGTCTTCCAGCGCGAGATCGCGCGTCTGGCGACGCGTATCGGTTGGGCCGTCGCGGTGCTCATCGGGACCGTGGCGGCGCTGCAACTGCTCACCGGCGACCTGAGCCTGCTGGAAACATTCATCACTGCGGTCGCGCTTGCGGTCGCAGCGGTGCCGGAAGGGCTGCCGGTCGTACTCACCCTGGCGCTCGCGTTCGGCACGCGGCGGATGCTGGAGCGGAAGGCGCTGGTGCGCTCGCTGCCGGTCGTGGAGATCGTCGGGGCGGCGGAGGTGATCTGCACTGACAAGACGGGCACCGTCACGGAGGGGCGCATGACGATGCGGCGCGTGGCGACGCTCTCCGAGGAGCTGGACGCGCACGACGTCACACCGGGAGCGCACGCGGAGCCGCTTGCGGTGTCGCTGCTTATCGCGGGCCTGTGCAACAACGCGCAGCGGCACCCGGAGCACGGCTACGTGGGCGACCCGACCGAGACAGCGCTGCTGGAGTTCGCGGAGCGTGCGGGGGCGCCACTGGGCGAGTACGAGCGGACGGGCGAGGTCCCGTTCACGTCCGAGCGGCGGATGATGTCGGTGGCGGTCCAACACCCCGTGGCAGCCGACGGTCTTCTGCTGACGAAAGGCGCGCTGGAGGCGGTACTCCCGCTCTGCACGAGCATACGGACGCTGGACGGCGTGTCGCCGCTGAGCGACGAGGAGCGCAGCGCGTTGCTGGAGCTGAACGTGGGGCTGGCGGGACAGGCCCTGCGGGTGCTGGCGCTCGCGTACAAGGAGCAGGCAGCCGACGCGCCTATGGTCGAGGAGGGCCTGACGTTCGCGGCCCTCGGGGCGATGAGCGACCCGCCGAGGCCGGAGGCGAC
>JAPOOH010000355.1 GCA_026713505.1 Chloroflexota bacterium
CGGGCACGGTGCCGGGCGGCGTGCTGTGGGAGCTCATCTACGTGCAGTACGTCATCAAGCTGGGCATCGCGGCGGTGGACACACCGCTGGTCTACTGGCTGGTCGGTCTGGTGCGCCGCATCGAGGGCAAGGAGCCGGTCGCGGCGTAGGGAGTCAGCCCGTCATTCCTGCGGAGGCCCGCGATTTGGCGCGCAACCTCGTCCGGCGGGGCTGAGTTGTCATTCCCAGCGGGGCGCCGAGGGGGTCGTGAGCCTGCCCCGAGCCTGCCGAAGGGAATCTCTCAGGGTGGGCGTCCTCGTCCAAAGACGATCCCCGAGAGATGCTTCGGCTGCGCCCGTAGTGCGCTCAGCATGACAATGACTCCGGCCCCGCGCTACCCCTCTTCGCCCAGTTGCACGCGGGCTTCTACCGAAACGAGCCCGCCCTCGCCGGGCGGGTCGAACGAGCCGAAGCTCGGGCGGGCGTCGTTGTAGTCGCGTCCGACGGCGAAGGTCAGGAGTTCCGTGGGAGGCGGGAGCATCCGTAGCCTGGTGGGGTCGGCGGTGAGCCAGCCCTGGTCAGGGTGCTGGAACTCGATCCAGGCGTGCGTCTCGCCTACCTGGGAGGCCAGCAGACCGGAAACGTAGCGCGTGGGGATGCCGAGTGCGCGCAGCAGGCCGATAGCGGCGTGCGTGTAGTCCTGGCAGACCCCGTATCCGCGGGCGATGGCCTCCTCCGCCGTGGTGAACACGGAGGTGTGACCGCGCTCGTATACCATGCGACGGTGCAGCCAGGCCGTCACGGCCTGGACGGTCTCCAGGAGCGACGTCGCGCCGCCCGCGGCTACCCTTGCCTGCTCGGCGAGCGCGATGGGGTCCACGAGCGCCGTCCCCGCGAGGTAGACGCCGGCGGGGAGCAGCCGCTCCCGGTAGACCTCCATCCGGAGGTCGGTCACCGGTTCCCGGCCCAGGCGGACGGCTACCGAGCCTGCCGCATCCACGGTCATCTCACGGTGGGGGCATGTCACTACGGAGCGGAGGACGCGGTTCCCGAACTCATCGTGGTCCTCGGTCTGCTCTCCGTCCGGAGTGGTGCGGACCTCGCAGGCGGCGTCGTATTGCGCATCGTCCACACGGGGGGCGATGCGCAATACGTTCTCGTTGCGGGTCACCTCGTGACCGTAGGCGTAAGTTGCCCGGTAGGTGTAGCGGGCGGTGATTGCCGCGCCGGGGTCCGAGCTGCGGAGCGGGTCTGCTTGCATAGGTCTCCGATGGGACTACGCGTCCGCCACGGTGGGGGACCGGCCACCTCGTTCGCCGATGTGGCCGTCGATCATCGCGGAGGGGAGTGTCCGGTCCACGGCCTAACTACCTGAGGCGGCCATGATAGCGGCGCCAAGCTGCGCGACCTTCTCTTCTGAGAGGCAATCGAAGATGACGGCTCCGGCAGGGTTGTCCGCCATCTCCATGGTGATGGTCATCTCGAGCGCCATCGCGTACATGGCCTCGCCCGCCGCCGCCTTTATGCACTCCACCTCGGACTCGTCGAGCAGGGTGAAGAGATCGCTTCCCTTGATGCCGCCGCCACCGGTGGGAGCGGCGGGTGTTGGCGTGGGGACAGGCGTCGGCGTGGCGGTTGGTGTGGGGGTCGGGGTGGGCGTGGGTGTCGGAGTAGGTGCGGCGCAGGCGATCCCGAAGCCAAGGAGCGCGATGAGAACGAGTGGCAGCGCAAGGGATACGCGCCGTCCGGCGAGGGGCCTGGTCCCGGCGTTGGCAAACGACACGTCGTCCTCCTCCGAACAGGGTGCGAGGGTGGAGCTATCCTACCCGCGCTGCCGGTGGCGGTGTCAACGGGTCCAGCCCCTCATTAAGAGAGACGTCAGCGGTGCCACTCGCCGATATTCCAGAGCTCGCTGTCCCAACCGTTGATGCGAACGCCCTTCAGCGTGTTGAGGTGCGCGGACACGAATCCCCGGTTCACCAGCGGGATCTCGAAGTGGCTCTGCACGTGCAGGTCGTTCAGCCGCTTGATCAACTCCGTCCGCTCCGGCCCGATGCCCAGCCCGGCGAATTCGGCGTAGAGCTCGTCGTACGCGGGATTGCAGGAACGGGCGTTGTTGCCGTCGGCCCAGTTGTTCCCGCGCGCCTGGATGTGGTCGCAGAGCTGGCTGAGCAGGTACTGCTGCGGGTCGATGCCGGAGCCGCTGGCGTACATCTGAACGTCGGCGAAGAACCTGCGATACGACTCCTCGGGGTTCTCCACCGGATCGCCGCCGAAGAACAGGGCGGCGTCGTAGTGCGCGATCTCGGTCTCGATGCCTATCTCACGCCACCAGTCGCGGATGAGGGCCTGCGTCTCCTGCCGGATCGCATTGGTGGAGGTCTGGTAGACGATGCGCAGCGGAACGCCGTTGTGCTCCCGTATGCCGTCGCCGTCCGTATCGAGCACGCCGTTGTCGTCCAACAGGAGGTTGGCTCCGTCGATGTCCTGCATGACGCAGGCGTCGTTGGTAGTGGAGGCGTAAGCCGGGGGACCCGCGACGATGTTGCACGTAGCCTCCCCTGCGAACCCGTACAGCCGGTCTGCGATGAGGTTGCGGTCTATCGCCATGGACATGGCCTGCAGGACGGGAGGGAAGGTGAGGAAGGGGTGCGGGTTCTCTCCGTCAAGATACTCGGAGCGGTCCTCACCCAGGGCGGGGTCGGCGTTGGTCTGGTTGACGACGATGCGCTCTACGAGGCTGGAGAACGCCGCGACGACCTTGCCTCTGCCCATCGCCTCCATGCCGGACAGGACCTCCGGGTCAATCTGAAGGTTCCAGGCGTAGTCGGCCTCCCCCGATTCCAGCACGGCCCGCGCCGCCGAGAGGGCGTCGCCGCCGCCCTCGATGACGACGCGGTCGAAGTAGGCCTCCGGGCCTCGGTAGAAGGGGTTGCGCTCGTAGACGGCCTCCGCGTTGGGTTCGAAGCCGACGATGCGGTACGGCCCGGTGCCGAGCGGTGCGTAGTTCTGTGCGTCGCAGGTCGTGGCCGCCGCGCCTATGCAATCGGCGAACTGCGCAGCGCTGATAACGGGCGTGCCCATGCCAACGAACGCGTTGTAGGGATAGGGCGTAGGGTCTTCGAACGTGATCCTGACGGTCACCGCACCGAGGGCTTCCACGGAAGCGACGCCCTGGAACGCGTCGGAGGCGGTGCAACCCGTACGGTGGTCTGAGCAGTACCGCCAGGTGAATACCACGTCATCCGCAGTCAAGGGGGCGCCGTCGGACCAGAGCAGTCCTTCCTTCAGTGTCCAGGTGATCGACATGAGGTCCTGCGCAACGCCGCCGTTCTCCAGCGTAGGCACCGCTGCAGCGAGGTCCGGCACGATGTTGCCGTCCGGGTCGTACACAGCGAGAGGCTCCAGCGTAACCGCGCCCGCGTCCGTGTCCTTGTTGCCCCGGGAAAGATACGGGTTGGGCACCGACGGCGCCTGCCAGTAGAGGACCGTCAGCACCTCCTGGTCGCTGGTTGACGCAGGTGCAGGCGTAGGCGTCCATGCGGGGGGAGGCGTGGGCGTATCCGTGGCGCCGTCGCAGGCCGACAGAGCCGAAAGGACGACGAGGACGAGGATGAGATGCAAGGAGTTACGCATGGGCCAGGCCTTATGGGTTCGGGATGGTTCAGGGGAACATTTTACTCCACGGTCCAGCGGGGAGCCGTCCGGGCATGGCTGTGCCGATATGGACATCCCACAGATATCCGCTCTTTCACTTGGATATCGTCGCGTTATACTTGCACGGCGGCGGTAGTCGTCGATTCCGGCCCCACGAACGCTGCGGCGCTGCTTCCGTTCCCGTCTCGCAGCAGAGCCTGCACGGGAGCCGGAAGGCCCGACGATGGACGACGATGTCCTGAACAAGGAGGCGTGTCGATGCTGAGCACTGCACAGAATGAGAAGCTGACCCGGGTAGGACAGGGAACGCCGATGGGCGAGCTCATGCGCCGGTACTGGCACCCCATCGCTGCTGCGGGTGAATTGCATGAACGGCCCACCAAGGCCGTCCGCGTCCTCGGCGAGGACCTCGTCCTCTACAAGGACCGGTCCGGCACGCTCGGCCTCATCGAACGCTTCTGCCCGCACCGGCGCGTCGACCTTTCCTACGGGATACCGGAGGAACACGGCCTCCGGTGCATGTACCACGGCTGGATGATGGACGAGACCGGCCAGTGCATCGAGCAGCCTTTCGAGGAGACCGTTCATCCGGACGGTCGCTTCAAGGAGAAGGTGAAGGTCGCGGGATACCCGGTCCAGGAGCTTTCAGGGCTGATCTTCGCCTACATGGGTCCGCGACCGACGCCGCTCCTCCCGCACTGGGAGCCGCTGATCGCCGAGAACGTGGCCTGCGACATCGCCATCACCGAGCTGCCGTGCAACTGGCTGCAGTGCCAGGAGAATTCGCTCGATCCCGTGCACACGGAGTGGCTGCACTCCTACTGGACCCGTTACCAGCAACGCGCAGCCGGGCTCACCGAGAATGTACGAGGGGAATCTGCGCCGCATGAGCGCATCAGCTTCGACCTCTTCGAGCACGGCATCATCAAGCGGCGCGTCCTGACAGGGCTGGGCGAGGACCACGATCTGTGGAAGGTGGGACATCCCATCCTCTTCCCCAACGTACTGCAGGTGGGCTCGCCGCAGAAGCTCACGATGCAGTTCCGCGTTCCCGTGGACGATGAGAACACGCTGCACATCTCCATCTACATCTTCCGGGCAGCGGACGGAGCCGTCGTGCCCAGGCAGGACCCCGTGCCGTACTACTACAACCCGCTGAGAGGCGAAGACGGCCGGTTCATAACGGACGTCACCTTCAACCAGGACTACATGGCGTGGGGAACGCAGGGGCCTGTGGCCCGTCGCGAACTCGAGAAACTCGGCGAGTCCGACAAGGGCATCATCATGTTCCGCAAGATGCTGAACGAGCAGATGGAGATCGTACAGGACGGCGGAGACCCCATGAACGTGTTCCGCAGCGAACTCGATCAGGAGCTCAAGCTTCCCGTTGAGCCAAGCAGGGGATTCGTCAACGGCGCTCCCCGCAAGTACATCCCGCAGGAGGCGGGGCCCAGCGTCGCCCACGCCGACGTCGAGCGAGTGCTGGCTACGTACGCATAGGGACGGGAGGCGTTCCCAGCGCCTCAGCGCAGCGCGATGAGCGTCCCCGATTCCTCGGACGTGACGAAGAGGGCATCCCGCGTTGCCACGGTCCGGCCGGAGGGCTTGACGCCCAGCGGGATGGTCCGGGTGAGTTTTCCCGTCGACCGTTCGACGACGTGGATGTTTCCGTCGTCCGCGCCGAAGTAGACGGAGGCCCCCGCGACCGCGGGGGCCGTGTGAACCAGCGCACCGGCGTCGTACTCCCACAGCCCTTCGCCGTCGGCCACGGACAGCGCGTGGAGCCGCCCGTCCCTGCCGGCGGTGTACGCCGTCCCATCGAGCACGGCGGGGGCGCTCAGCGCGCTGTTCGGGGAGAGCGTGCGCCCCCAGGCCAGTCCCTTCGACAGCGGCGGTTCGGACTGCAGCCCCCAGATGAAGAACTGCTGCCGCCAGGAACGGAGCGCCCGCTCCAACGGATACTCGAGCTTCATCCAGTCGACCGCCGCCAATCTTCCCCGTCCCGTGCTGATGAGGACGTTGCCTGCTGTGAAGACCGGGCTCTCAGAAAGAGCGTTGACGGTATCGAAGATGAGACGCTTCCTGCCGGTGACGAGATCGAGCATGTAGACGAGACCGTCGTCGGTTGCGAGCGCCATGAGGTCATCCTGGAACGCGGGGGCCGCGACGATGTTTCCGTCAGCCTGGAACGTCCAGAGTTCGGCCCCGGTCTCCGCATCCAGCGCGTAGAGCGTGCCGTTCCATGAGCCTGCGTAGACCACGCCCCGGTAGACGACAGGGGACGCGAAGAACCCGCTGTCCGCCTGAAGGTCCCATAGCACAGCGCCGGTGTAGCGGTCCAGCTTGAGCAGCTGGCCGTCGCGTACCGCCACATACACCGCAGCGTCGGTCACGGCCGGTGCTGTGCTCGCGAAGAGGCCAAGTCGACGCTCCCAGAGGATCTCGCCGGTTGAGCTGTCCAACACCATGAACCGAGCGTCTCCCGTTCCTACGAAGAGCTGACTGCCGGATACTGCGGGCACCGCCCGAAGAGGACGCCCCGTCTCCAGTCTCCACAGCTCGACGCCCTCGAATCCGCCGTGCACAGGGAGAGCCGACGTGTGCGCAACGTCGCGGCCTGCAAGGGCCCAGGTGTCTTCGCCCACCGGGGCATCGACCCGCGACGACGGGACCGGCACCGGTCCGGCGAAGACATCCCACTCCCACATGCCCCAGGCGAGCAAGGCGACGCCAACGATGCCGGCCACCGAGAGCCACACACGTCTA
>JAPOOH010000356.1 GCA_026713505.1 Chloroflexota bacterium
GCGCGCCACGGACGCCGCGGCGCCCTCCAAGGCCTGCTGCCACCCGGGGGAGAAGGAGTTCGCCGACCTCCTGGTCTACCACCGCACCAGCTCCCTGTCCGAGCCTCGCTCCTTCCCTCTGCGCTGGGATGGGAGCCGGGTCGTGGAGATGTTCACACCGGACTTCTACCTGCCTGAGTACGACCAGTACTTCGAGCTGACCACAATGAAGCAGAACCTGGTCACCCAGAAGAACCGGAAGCTCCGGCACGTGCGGGAACTGTATCCGGAAGTGAATGTGCAACTGCTCTACCGCCGCGACCTTATGCGGCTGATGGGCAAGTACGGCTTCGGGCCGCTCGCGGAGGTCTCGGTTGAAGGCACGGAGCGTGTGCTGTTCGATGAGGCCACCGTGCAAAGGCGTGTACGGGAACTCGGCGCCCAGTTAACTGAGGACTATGCGGGGGAGGAACCGGTGCTCATCGGCATCCTTCGGGGCGTGGTTGTCTTCATGGCGGACCTTATGCGCGCCATGAACCTTCCACTGCAGGTCGAATTTATGGAGATCACGCACTACGGCGAAGAACGCGAGAAGAGCATCGACGTTATCCGAGACGTGATGACGGAACTCAAGGGTAGGCATGTGCTCATCGTCGAAGACATCGTGGATACCGGACTCACGCTGCGCTACCTGCTGGAGCACCTGCAGGCCAAAGGCCCCGCGAGCCTGCGCGTCTGCACGATGCTGGACAAGTCCGTGCGGCGAATGGCGAATGTGAACGTCGCCTACGTTGGCTTCGAGGTGCCGGACGAGTTCGTCATCGGCTATGGGTTGGACTACGGTGGACGCTACCGGAACCTGCCGTACATCGGCGTGCTGCAACCCGTGGAGCCCAAGGCCGTTCCCCAGCGGTGAGGAAGGCGGCAGGTCCGAGCGCCGCATGACCGCACGTGCGAAGCAGGAGGAGACCTACGTTGCGCTGCTGCGGGGCATCAATGTCGGCGGCAAAAACGTCATCAACATGGCGGAACTTCGGCACTGCTTCGAAGTCGAGGGCTTCGGCGAAGTTGCCACCTACATCCAAAGCGGAAACGTGATCTTCCGCTCGACCCTCTCCGAGGCGGGCAGTCTGTCGGCTCGGATCGAAGGGATGCTGGCCGCCGCGTTCGAGTACCAGGCTAAAGTCGTTCTCGCATCACTACCCCAGATGCGGGCAGTGGTTGCGGAGGCGCCGGCAGGCTTCGGCTATCGGCCAGACATGCACCGCTACGACGCCCTCTTCCTGAGGTCTCCGCTGACGGCCACCGCAGCCATGGAATTTGTGCTCACCAGGACCGGAGTGGACGAAGCCTGGGCGGGCAACGGCGTTCTCTACTTCTCGAGGCTCATAGCCAGGGCCTCGCAGAGCTACCTGAGCCGTCTCGCGTCGATGCCTGTTTACCAGAGCATGACGATCCGCAACTGGAACACGACGACCAAACTGCTTCAGATGATGGAGCAGCACGGTAGTTGACTCCCCCTCGAAGACAGTAAGGGGCCACCCCAGGTTCACTCGTGGACAGGAGGCGCGTGGCGCCGAGGCCCGGTCTCCATCCGGCATCAAGTTGCCCTGAACGAGGAGCAGGCCTAGAGTCCGAACAGGCGCTTCCCGTTGTCGTAGGTGATCTTCCGGAGGCTCGCAGCCGGGATGTCCTGCCGAGACTCCAAGTATTCGAGGTTCTCGGGGAACCGTGCATCCCAGTGTGGAACGTCGGATGCGAACAGGAAGTGGTCGTCTCCCAAGTGTTCGATCGTCTGGGGGAGCATCGTCTCCTCCGGCTCCACGCTCACGTAGACCTCGTGCTCGCGGAAGACATCCGTTGGCCGTTTCGTGACGTGCGGCAACTCCACCGCGCCGCGGAGCTCCCAGTGCTCGTCCAGCCGGTCCAACCAGTAGGGCAGCCACGTCGCACCGATCTCGAGGAAGGCGAGCTTCAGTTTCGGGAAGCGCTCGAGCACGCCGTTCGCCATGGTGCTGACGAAGTGCAGGGTGACCGACGCGGGAAACACGTACGTGTGCACCTCGGCGAACGTCTTGAACCGGTCGCCGCCTACCTCCTCCGGCTTGGAGCGTGTGCCGTGTATGCAGAGCGGCACGCCAAGGCGCTCTGCCTCCGCGAAGATGGGGTCGTAGAAGGGGTCGCCGAACCCCATCGTCAGCCCCTGCGAGAGGATCTCGAAGCTGACCAACCCCAGTTCCGTAACCGCCCGGCGGAGCTCTTCCGCTGCCGCCTGCGGGTCACGCATGGGCAAGACACCCACAGGGCGGAGGCGCGGCGATGCTGCGCCGTAATCAGCCGCGAAGTGGGTGTTGGTCGCGCGCGCTACCGCGACTGCCCACGCAGGCTCCGGGATGTAGGCGACGTGTCCGGAGCCGGTGGGAAAGAGGACCGCCGTCTCGATGTTCTCCCGGTCAGCGATGCGCAACCACGTTTCTACCTGGCGCTCGGGCTCCAGGCCTCCGTCCTTGTAATCGTGGTTGGTCAGCGTCCCGGCCAGCTCGGCATCCCACGGATGGCCTCCCTGCCAGAGACCTCCACCACGCTTGTCGAATGGCGGCTCGATGTACCGCCACACATCCTGGGACCGTTCCCGGATGTGGCCGTCCGCGTCGATCACTGGACTTCGTGCCATGCTGCCCTCCTCAACGGCCGCTCGGGCTGGCTGGTTGCCTTCTGTCGGACGCCGCGTCGATCCGGTGGAGACTGGGAACACGTCGGCAGACATCTAGATAAGGCGTCGTCGTCCAGAATACTATTCCCACCAACCCCAGCCGCCAACCTCTGGGGACTAGGCAGAACAAGTGCATCAGGCGGGATGAGGCCACTACTCTGCTACACTTGCCCCACTCCCGCCAACCGGAGGCCCGCATTTGCGGCTCCCCCCTCTTCTCACACCGCTGCCTGCCCTCGCGCTTGCCGTGCGCGAATCTGTACCGCTTGCCGCATCGCCTACCGTAGCAATGACCTCCCAGCACCGCTGTCGTTTCGACGGTTGGGAGTCGGAAGTCTTGAGGCACAGCGCCTCGGAACAAGTCCTGACCGCCGTCGCTCAGCGACGCGGATGATTGGACCATGCAAAGATCGACCATAAGCCTCGGGCTGCCCGTATCCGGTCGCCTGGCGCGCCAAGTCACCCTTCTACTTCTGCTGACAGCGGCACTGGCAGGATTCTTCCTGTTGCTCGAGTTCGTCGTTTCACTGGTGTCGACAGGCCCCCGGGACATACTTGCCGTCAGTCCGGCAGAAGAGAGGCGATTCGGCGTACCCAATGGTGTTGACCTGCTCGAGTTCCTGGTCCTTGCCTCTTCCATCGTCCTTGGGCTGGCGGTGCTCATCGCCTCCGTGGGTTGGCCGCTGCGGGGGACGTCCCTGCGGGCTTCGTGGCGCCTCGCAATCGGTGTGTTGGCCACGACTGCTCTGGTTGCGTCCGGAGCGTACCTGTCGTTTTCAGGCGTTCTGGGCAACGCAATCTCCTACGACGAGCACCTGGTGCAACGCAGGTACCTGGAATCGGGGAGCCTGATCCTCCTGGCGGCGTTCTTCCTGTCCCTCACCATTGCCGGGATACTTCACTGGCGGTTGCTCGTGGCGACGCTGCTGGTCTGGCTGGTCGCCGGCAGCGGCTTCGGCCTCCTGGACACCGAGCCCATCGACGGGCTGCTCCTCTTTCCAAGAACGCACCTGCTGGAAGTGCCCGCCAATTTTGCGGCCGCTGTTGGGGGCTACCTGCAGGCGGACGGAGCATCGTCCGAGCAGCGCGCGGAGGCGGCATCCACCGCCACGAGCAGCGCCGCTGACACGTCCCTGGATTCGGAAGTCACAGCATTGCAGCTCCCTCAGCCGAAAGATGCTCCTGTTTTCCAGGTCACGGACGCCGTTCATACGAGGTACCTCAGGACGGCGACGGGAGACAGCTACAGCGACGGAGCGTGGAGCCAACTGGACCGGGACCGCGTGCTGCTGGAGGACGGCGTTCCCGTGCCGGAGGCGGTGGAACACCTGGCTGAAGGGTTGCATTTGCCGACGGTGCCCCCGCTTCACGAGTTCGCTGACCAGATCGTGGTGTCACCCATCGAAGGCGCCGACAGCCTACCGGCAGGTGTTCTCCCGATAACCAGGAACCTCCAGAGCATCGATACGTCCGCAACGTACTTCCCGTTCAGTGAGACTCTGAGCGTCGACAGCAGTGTGTCCAGTTACCGACTGGAGTCCACCATCCCGGTGTTCGCGCTGCGGGACAAGGTGGGGGCTCCTGCGGCTGAGGACCAGACCCTTCTCCAACTCCCGGATGGGCTTCCACCCCGTGTTCATGAGCTCGCCGCACAGTTCAGCGAAACCGATTCGCCGTATCTGAAAGCCCGCATGCTTCAGGCCTACCTGCAGGAGGAATACGAATTCGGGGCTGCGGAGTCCGAGGAGGATGTCCGGCAGCTACCGGCTGGTCAGGACCCCGTCGACTGGTTCCTCTTTGACCACCGTGTAGGCACAGGCGGCAACTTCAGCAGCGCGTTCGTGGTGCTTGCCAGAGCGGCGGACGTCCCGGCCCGGGTCGTGTCAGGCTGGGTCGTCGCGAGACGACCGGGCACGCAGACCGTTCATCGAGGCCAGACGCATCAGTGGGCAGAGATCGCCCTGGACGGCCTGGGTTGGGTGACCATCGATCCCATACCCAGAGACGCGTTCGCAGATACAGACGCCAACCATGCGTTGGAGGTCGCCTTTGAAGATGTCGCTACCAGTGGGGCGCCGGAAGTGCGGGATGCGGTGGCGGGGCTGTGGGGCAATGGAGACGACCCGGAAGCGCTGCTGCTCCTCTTCCAGGCGATAGACAGCACACAAGAGAGAGACGCCGCGGACGCTGCGCGAATGACCCTGAGTGCGCTGGCCCTGGAGCAGTTCATAGAGATGCTGCTGGACCACGAAGACCCTCTCATGAGGGCTGCGGCCGCCTATGGCCTGGAGGTATTGGCCGACCCCGATGGGGTGGACGCTTTGATGCAGGCGCTTGCAACGGATGAGGACGCCCGGGTGAGGGTGGCTGCTGCCGACGCCCTGGCTGTCCTGGGGAAGGACCGGGCTGAAGGGTCGCTGCTGCAGGCCTTGAGCGCGGACCCGGATGCCACCGTCAGGGCGGCTGTGGCCCAGGCGCTGGGCTCCCTGAAGACCGAGGGGACGGCGGAGCAGATGGCGCCCTTCCTCTCCTCAGATCCCGCTTCGGAGGTACGTGTAGAAGTCGCGCTGACCTTGGGTGAGCTCAGGGACGACGTAGCGTTGCTGCCTCTGCTCGACGCCCGTTCCGGTGACGAATCGGCTGAGGTGAGGGACGCGGCGGCTGCAGCCCTCGCCGAGTGGGACTTCGCAGCCCTACTGGAGGTGCTCGAGAACGCAGAGGACCCTGCCCACAGGGCTGCGGCAGCCCAGCTACTAGGTGAGCGGGGGTACCGTGAGGCGATAGCGCCCCTGGGCAGGGCGTTGAGTGACCCCGACGAGGAGGTCCGCAGCGCCGCACGCAGCGCACTCGAGGAGATAGGCGACGTCGCGTGGCTGGAGAGCGGTGGCGGAGTCCTGACCTACGGAGGAGACATCGCCTTCATCCCGAGCGTCACCGCGGAGAGCGCCTCCCGGGTCCCTCATACGCCGGTATTCCAGGTCACGGGTGCATCAGATACCGGCCTGTTGCGGCTTGCGGTCGGTGACGTCTACGTCTATGGCAGCTGGCTTCCTCATCAGCAGGAGGGCCTGCTAGGAGGAATCGGTGGCATCGCCTTCCGGCCTGGGGACGTCCGCGCACTCCAACCCGATGGCACTGGCGCCTTCAACAACATATACCTCTCCGGCCTGGAACCTGGTCAGCTCATCCTCTCCGGCCATATGCCAACGTCACTGCACGCTGAAAGCTTCTCACGTCCCGTGACTTTCTGGGTACAGGGCCACACCGTTACCGCTGAGGGTCCTTCCACGCGCTACGACTGGGACGCGACGGTCTACGACTACTCACCGGGGCAACTCAACGCTGCGCAGCCGCAGACAGGTCCTGACGGTTTCACGTACATGGAAGTGCCAGAATCCGAGTGGGTCGGGCGTGTGCGGGCGCTCGCGACGGAGATCACCGCAGGCCGCGTGACGCCTTACGCGAAGGCCAAAGCCATCGAGCAGTACCTGCAAGAGGAGTACGCGTACAGGTTCGCCCCCAATGCCACCGGCACGACGCCTGCGGGACAGGACCCCATCGCTACGTTCCTCTTCGACAGTCGCGCAGGCACGTGCGGCAACTTCAGCAGTGCGTTCGTGATGCTGGCCCGCTCCGTCGGCATCCCGGCACGAGTGGTCTCCGGCTGGGCCATCGCGGAAACGGCCGAGAGCCAGACCGTCTACCTGGACCAGGCCCACCAGTGGGCCGAGGTACCGTTCGAGGGCCTCGGCTGGGTCTCATTCGACCCTACGCCGGATGGGGCGCCGTCGCGGGCGCCGGACCCTGCACCCAGTGCAACCGACGCTGGCGGGCAGGGCACCGGCGGGCAGGACACCGGCACGGACGGCGGCGCGGAGGCGTCCCCGCTGGTGGACGCCGCGTCGCTTGCCAGGGAGGACGCATCAACCCGCGATTCCAGGCTGGACACGCTTGAGCGAGAGGGCGCCAACGTGACCCGTTTGGAGAACGGCGGGGCGCTCGTGGAGTTGGGCGATGCGCTCTACATGGCCGTCGGAATGACTCCGAACCAGGCGACGCAACCACCCGCCATCCCAATCTTCAGAGTGAGGGGGGCAGCCCACACGGGTTATCTGCGAACGTCTGCAGGGGACGTGTATGAGGATGGTGGCTGGAGACAGCTGGATCCCGTGGACGTTCCGTATACGGCAGGGAGCGACGTTCCCGAAGATGTTTGGGAACAGTACACCGCACCGGCAGGCGGGTTCAGCGGGGTTTCCTCCGACAGGCGGGCCTACGAGTCTCTCTTCGGCTTTCGGGACAACGCCGCCCGTATCGTCTCAGACTGGATCCAACTGCTTCCCGCGGAACGGTTCGACCGGTTGCCTTATGGAATCATGCCCACGTCGCTCGACCTGCAGGAGACAGATCTTGACGGGGTATTCCATCCCTTCAGCGCTACGTTCTCCTCAGAGTTGCAGGTGACGAGCCATTCCTGGACATCGAACGTGTCATTGTTCTCACCGGGACAATACCTGGCCGCTGCTGCTGCCGATGCCGACGCCACCTACACACAGTTGCCGCCGGACCTGCCGGCCCGCATCCGGGAGTTGGCCCAGGACGTCACCGGTCCCCACGATTCTCCGTACGCCAAGGCCAGGGCCCTGGAACAGCATCTGATGACTCGATACACCTACAGGTTCGCCAGTAGCCCAAGCGCAGGTGTGCCGCCTGCAGGGCGCGACCCGGTGGACTGGTTCCTCTTCGACCGCCTGGAGGGAACCTGTGGAGTGTTCAGCAGTGCATTTGTGGTGCTGGCACGGTCCGTGGGCATACCTGCCCGGGTGGTCTCGGGATGGGCCATCTCGCCGACAGCCGGAGCGCAGACGGTGCGCCTGGACCAAGCGCACCAGTGGGCGGAGATCGCCCTGGAGGGCATCGGTTGGGTCCGTTTCGACCCAACGC
Source organism: Chloroflexota bacterium (assembly GCA_026713505.1). Lineage (GTDB taxonomy): Bacteria > Chloroflexota > Dehalococcoidia > Lucifugimonadales > Australimonadaceae > Bin16. The sequence goes on from JAPOOH010000356.1 coordinate 7,637, forward strand.
CGAGCGGGCCGTCGTCACGGGCGTCCGGAGAAGACGCGGACGGTTCGGACAGCGCGAGCGGCCCGGTTGACACGATAACGAACATCACCCGTTGGCCCTCGGAGATCCGACGCATGACACCGTTCGTGGTGGGCGGAACGTTGCTCACCGCTGGCGGACAGAACGTCAACGGCATGACCGTCGAGATCTACATCAACGAGACCAAGGAGCACGGCGGCACAAGGATCGGAACAACTACCTCCCGCTCCGGGCGCTTCGAGGCAGAGGTACAACTTCCCGCGGATATGGAACTTGGCGCATATCAGCTCCTGGCCCGCGCCGTGGGGAACGAGCGCTTCAATGAGTCCTGGAGCGATCCCGACATCAAGGTGTTCTCCGGGAACAGGATCGAGTTGAGCGGCCCCGCCGAGGTAGCGCTGAACGCGCGTGCCGTATTCAACGGCAAGCTGATAGAAGACTCCGGCTGGGGAGTGGCGGGACGCCAGCTGACAGTGACCTTCGATGAGGACGTGGTTTCCTCTGTGACGACTGATCCGACAGGCCAGTTCACCTTCTTCGAGTCTTTCTCGCGGCTCGGGCAGCACTGGGTGGAAGTGGAGATCCGGGGAGGGGAATTCCTGTTGGACAACATAGCCCGCCTGGACTTCGAGGTGGTCTTGCCGACAGAAGTCGAAGTCTACCCTCCGTCTTCCGTTGTGGTAGGAGAGGAGTTCCGGGTCGCGGGTGAACTTCGAGGGGCTGATGGGCGCGCTCTTGCAGGGAAGAGCGTTGGTGTGAGGGTCGGCAGCGCCCGCGAGCAGTCCGTCCAGACGGACAGAGAAGGCAGGTTCGAGGTTGCGGGTACGGCGTCGACCGCGGGTGAGTTCACCGTAAGCGCCAACTTCCGGGGTGAGGGTTCGGTGCTCGCTTCCGGTGGCACAGCCCGTTTCGAAGCGCTGCACGTTGTAGCGTTGACACTGGAGGGTCCGTTCCGGTTGGAGCGGGGCGATGGCGCAACCTTCGAGGGCAAGGTTGCGTCGGATACGTTTTCACCCACCGGCCAGGTCGAGCTGACCATGGAACGCCCCTCGGGGGAGCTGGTGGTCGTCCCGAGCATCGGTGAGGACGGAACGTTCGAGTACCTCCATCCTTCCTTCGACAGCACGGGTCAGCACATGCTCACGGCGCACTTCGCCGGGGGAGAGTTTGTCGAACCAGCCTCAGAACAGTTCGCCTTCGAGGTGCTGGAGCCCACCGTCCTGACTCTGGACGGCCCGGCCATCGTGCGGGACGGCGAGCAGTTCCGCCTCACCGGAACGCTGCGTGAACGCAGCGGGAACCCCGTTCCGAATGCCACGGTTCAGGTGTCAGGCGGAGAGCAGGTGTCCCTGGTGACCGATGCCGAAGGCAGGTTCTCGTGGGATGCTCAGGCGGCCTTTGACGAGAACGTCGCGCACGACCCTCACGAGTCCACGTTGCGTGTCGAGTCGGTGTTCGAGGACACGGACCAACTGGCTGCCAGCAGCGCTATGCTGGAGGTCGCCGTTGGGCTTCCCCGGATCCTGGTGGAGCCGCTGGAGCCCGTGGAGCGAGGTAGCGAGGCGACCCTCCGTGGGACCGTTCTGCTGGGAACCTACCCGGTGCCCAGTGCCGAATTGACGGTCGGCCCTGACGGTGGATTCCGAGCCAACGACGTGGGCGCCTTTACGCACCCGTATCCAGTGTCCTCCGACGAGCCACTGGGGACTGCCGAATTGGTCATTGCAGCGCCAGCCCTGGACGTTAGCGTTACGGTGTCCCTCGCGGTCAAGTCCGCCGCCAACCTCATCGTGACTCCGGTGAGCAGAGTGCGACCCGGCCGCACGACCTTGCTCCAAGTGGCGCTACTGGACGACACGGGAGTTGGGATACCCCAGGCGGCCCTTCGGTCGAGCCAGGGAGTGGACGCCGTCACTGACGACCTTGGAATCGCAATGCTGGAACTCACGGTACCGGAGCAGGAAGAACTACAGGGCAGCCTCGTGGAGTTTACCTATGCAGGCAATGACCTCAACACTCCGCTCAGCGTTCCGTACTTCTGGGAGGGCGCCATCACGCCTGCCGGATTCAACTGGCTCCTCTGGGTGGGTACACCCGGTCTTCTTGCCCTGGCCGTGGCCGCTGCGTACGCCGGCAGAAGGCTGAGCGTGGTGCCGCTGCTTTTGCTCATGCGCCGGAGGGGCGCAACTACGGGACCAGTCCCGGCCCCTTACACCGCTAGCGGAGGTGAAGAAACCGAGGACGACGCAGGCACGGCCCCGCGTCCAGTCCAACTGCAGATCGCGTTCCAGAGGGCTGCGGCAGACCTGGCCGATGTCTGGGGGGTTGGCGAAGAGGTGAGCATCACCGTGAGCGTGGCCGACGAGGAGGGGCTTGCCATCGCCGGAGCCATCGTCGACGTGTCCGTAGCGGACCATTCGATATCGCAACTGGCAGTGGTAGGCAACGACGGGGCATACCCATTCAGTTGGAGCAGCGCCGAGCCTGGTGAGTACCCGGTATCAGTGGGATTCGCGGGCGATTACGACCACCTGCCATCCGCCGAGTCACGGGTCCTGCGGATAGTGGACTTCCGGGAGGAGATCGTCCGCCTGTACGGCACCTTCCTGGACTGGGCGAAGGAGAGGGATCCCGGCGTAACGGAACAATCGACGCCGCGAGAGGTGGAGGTGATCCTGGTGAACCGGGGACTCCCGATCCCTCAGAAGGCGCTCGATGAGCTCATCTCAAGGTTCGAGGAGGCGGACTACAGCGAGCACCCGATAACCCGCCGGCACTACGAAGCGATGTACCGGGCTTGGAGCGCGGTGGTGGAGGCCCGGGCATGAAGAATGCTGCTCGCTCTGAACGCCCGGCGCTGATGGCCGCGCTCCTGGCAGGCGGCGCCCTGGTGGTGCTTGCGTTGCTCCGGGGCGCGGACAGCCCGCTTTCCAGCTTGACCCGGCTGGACCTGGGTTTCGCGGCCCTTCCCCTCACCCTGTGCGGGCTCCTGCTGGCCCTCGGCTGGTTCACCCTGTGGTTACGGGGCACGCAGATGGCAGAGCGCGTTACCTGGCAGTTGCAAGCCCGCAACGGCGCGACCCGCGTGCTGAGGCTCGCTACTGCGCTCACCCTGGCCCAGCGTCTCTTGGCAGACCTGGGATGGGCAGTCCTTGGGTTGGGGTTGCTGTCATCGCTGCCGGAATTGCCGCGCGTGGTTTCCGGGCATCCATGGCTCCCGGACATCGCCAGCCTCGGCCGCTACCTGGATGGTTTCGGCTCGCTGGCGGTCTGGGGCATCTTCCTCCTGGCCCCGTTCATCACAGCGCGAGCAGTTGCAGAGGTTCGCCCGAACGTCGGCGCGGTCGTCGAGATTCCACGAAGGCGACTCGCGGCCCTCGGCGCTGCTTATGCTTTGCTGGCAGACGACGGCGCTCTCTCGGCCGCATTCGGATTGGACGGTTTCTGGGTACTGTTCGGACTGGTAATCACCCTGGTGTTCTCCGTTGCAGCTTCAGTGCTGCGCGGCCTCCTGGCGGTGGCGCCACCGGAGCATCCGCAGAGGCTCCGAACGGCGCTCCGTGTAGCCGAGGCTGGATGGGTGGTGGCGCTGCTTGGCGCGATGGCGGCCCTACCGTACGCGGTGGAGGCCGCATTGGCAGGCGTTGGCGAGGCGGACACCGGCTCTCTCAACGCATCCTATCTGGTGCTTCTGCTGCCCTTTGCACTGATCCTCTACACCGGAGTGCTCCGACCCGTTGTGGCGGACCTCCTCGGCGTGCCCGTGGGACACATCGTTCTCCTGGCTATCGTGTATGTCATGTTCTCCGGCAATGGTGTGATTGCCACGGCGTTCGCTGTCGACGTGTCGGGGATGTTTGCTGCGCTCACCGCTGCCGCGGTCCTTTCATACGCCGCGATGGCGCTTCGCAACGTCCCGAAGGTCGACGTCCCGGAGCGATACGTGTTGTTGACGGCGCAGGCGTCTAGGTCTCTGAGCGCACTGGGTGCCGCCGCTGCCCTCGCCCTGGTCGTTGGGGCCGGACTCGCTCACCTTCCGGCCGCCAACGCCGTACTCCTGGAGCGCCCGGGAACGAGAGAGCTTGGCGAGACGGTCCTGCCCTTCCTGGGCGGGTTCTATGAGGCCCGTTACTCCATCGCCGGGTTGTCATTTGCGGCAGCCCTGGTGTTCTTCCTGTCGTCCGCGTTGAGAGGGGCCTTCCAGCGATACCAGCCGCTGCTGTCTGCCGTGAGCTGTTTCGCACTGGGATGTCTCACCTGGTTAGTGGCTTCCGGCCTGTCTCCGTTCGGGCACGGTTTCACCTTTGCCGGCGCCATCTCAGCATCGGGGTTGTTCGCCCTGGGGCTGACCCGGCTTGCGCGATATGCCACCTCATCCCCCAACCCGGCCGTGGCGGATATCGCCGGGTGGCTCTTAACGTCCCGTGTCCGAGGTTTCGTGTTGGGAGCGGCCGTTGCCTTCTATGTGCTGCTGCTGCGTCCCGTTGTCTATCAGGTGCTGTGGTTTGCTCCTCTCTACGAGTACGTTGCGCTCCTGGTCCTGCTGTTGGCGATCCTGATGAACGTCGTCAACAAGCTGCGGCTCGTCGCCAACGCACCCCAGGCCGCGGATCCCGCCTGGGCGGAGTGGGCCCACCATCGACAGGTCCTTGAGAGCAAGCCGGACCCGAGGGCCGAACTGACAGACGAGCTCCGACAGCGATTCGTCTACCGCGGGGACTGGAAGCCGCTATGGGTATACCTGTTCGCGCTCCTGTACCGAAACGGGGCACCTCTGGACGCGATGCTGGCAGTATGCCGCTCTCTGCGCAGCGCGGCGGCGGCGCCTCGGGCGTGGGACATCTTCAACCGCAGCAGAAGGAGTTCGAACCGGACAGCCGCGATAGAACACTCCCTGGACACGGTGGGCTGGGGGTTGGCTTCTGCATCATCGCAGATCGAAAGCATTCATGAAGACCACATACGGGAGGCGGCCGCGCCGTTCTTAGACAGGGGAACGGACCCTGAACGGTTGGCCGTGGCTTTGATCGTCGCCCATTGCCAGAGAGGCGATGACGTGGAACGGGCTGTCGACCGGTGGTTCTCGCTTCTCGACACGCCGGACCCCGCGCGCCAGTGGTTCGTCAGGCCATGGGACCGGTCGAAGACCAGGCCGAGGACCATGCTGGAGCGATTCGATCTGGTCAACGACGCGGTCGCATCGCTGTTCGGGGAAGTAACGCGTTCGGAGGTTGAGTACCCTGAAGGCTCATCCGGGGAGCACAAGAGAAGCCGTCTGTGAACGACGGTTTGCATGGTAAGTGCAGGTACAGAGCCAGAAGACGAAGAAGGAGATTGGCTATGCTGATGGGAACGAAGCCGGTCAACGGTGGGGCGGTGGTCAGCCTATGAACGAAAAAGAGCTAGAACAGGCCCGTTCCTCCTGCGAACAGATCATCGACCGAGTCGCCGAAGCCTTTGTTGGCAACCGGTTGCTCCTGAGGAAGCTCCTGGCGGCGGCGTTGGCGAATGGTCACGTACTCTTCGAGGACTATCCCGGGCTGGGGAAGACCCTCCTGGCCAAGGTGTTCGCGCGGGCCATCGGCGGAGACACCAAGCGTGTCCAGTTCACGCCCGACCTGCTCCCTTCCGACATCCTGGGGATGAATGTGTGGAGACAGAAGGACAGTACCTTCCAGATGATGCCGGGCCCCGTGTTCACAAACGTGCTCCTGGCCGATGAGATCAACCGAGCTCCGCCCAAAACCCAGTCCGCCCTTCTTGAAGCCATGGAGGAGCGCCAGGTCACCATCGATGGGGTAACCCGGCACCTGGAGTTCCCATTCGTGGTTATCGCAACCCAGAACCCCATCGAGCAGGAGGGCACGTACCCACTGCCGGAAGCCCAGTTGGACCGTTTTCTGCTCAAGCTCTCCGCAGGGTATCCGGCCAACGCGGCACTGGAGAACGACATTCTCCTGAGGCGCATCCACTGGCAGAAGGATGACCCCACCGCGGACATAGCACCGGCAGTCAACGTGCGCCGGTTCGTAGAGTTGCAGCGGTTCGTGGAGACGGATGTCTATACCGACCGGCTGATAGTGGACTACATCACGCAGTTGGTCAGACTCTCCCGGGAACACGCACGGGTAGCGGTTGGCGTGAGTCCCAGAGGAGGGTTGGCCTTGCTCAGGGCATCACGGGCGATGGCCCTGATCCACGGGAGAGACTTCGTGGTGCCCGACGACGTGAAGATGCTTGTCCCGGACGTGCTCGCCCATCGCATCATCCTGAACATCGAAGACACGCTGGAGGGCGTTCGCGGAGACCTGGTGGTCGAAGAAATACTGTCGCGGGTGCCTGTGCCCGGCGAAGCATGACGAAACACACCTGGTGATGTACCTGCCATCGCAACTCAGTTGGATCACCGTTGCCCTCGTCCTCCTCGTGGCGGGGTTGGTTCTGGGTAACGTTGTCCTCCTGGCTGGGGCAGTCTTTCTCCTGGTATCAGCCCTGCTGACTACGATCCTGCCCCCGCCCTCCGGCGTCGCTGTGTCCAGGAGTCTGGCCAAGGTGGCGTGCTGGGTTGGCGACACCCTGACCGTGGAGCGAATCCTGACGGCCCACAGGGGAATAGGCCCTATCTATGTGCACGACCGACTACCCCCGGAAGTGCGTGTTGTGGAAGGGAGCAACCTTCGAGTCGTCTGGAAGTGGCCGGGGAGTACGACAACGGATCTCTCCTACCGGCTTCAGTTCTCGAAGCGCGGGATGTTCAGCCTTGAGGAGACTGGTTGGGAATCGCGTGCGCCCCTGGGTGTCAACCGGGGAGACTCTGGTTCTTGTGGCCCCGCGTTCGACGTGTCCGTGGTACCCAGGATCCGCAGTATCACGCGCCTGAACGCGGTCCGCGCCGTTGGAAGAACCGGTCGGTATCTGGGCGACCTGGCGAGGACGGGAGCATCCACGGACGATTTCCGGGAGCTTCGTCCCTACCAGCCGGGCGACCCCCTCAAGCAGATCAATTGGAAGGCCAGTGCCCGCGGGATCAGGACGGACAATCTCCCACTGGTCAATGAAGTGGAGCCTGAAGCCAAGAAGGGAGCCTGGATCTTCCTGGACATGGCGGACTACATGGACGTTGGCGTGCCGTTGTCCAATCCCCTGGAAAACACCGTGGAGGCGTCCGGAACATTGGCCCAGTATTACCTCGCGCAGGGGTCAACGCTTGGCGCTTATGCCTACAACAGCCATGGCGGCAGAGGTGAACTGCTGACGCCCGAAGCAGGGAAACGCCAATTCAACCGTCTCATACAGATGCTGGCCGGCCTGAAACCGGGCCCGCCCGGGGAGGACTTGCTTCAAGCGGTGGAACGATGCAAGAGCTTCCTCTTCCGACTTCAGCCGCATGTCTTCATCATTACAAGGTTGGATGTCCACTACCTCAGACCCGGGGAAGCGTCGGGTTCCTTCGATCGCTTCAAGGCCGCAGTCACCCGTCTCGCGTCTCTAGGGACGCTCTCCGGCAGGTATAGCCCGGTAAGGGTCGTGCATGTGGACCCGCAGGAGCCTCCAGAGACACCGCAGGGGCTGGGGTTGGGGAGGTGGGAAACGCGGTTCGTCGCCAGGGAGCTTCGAGAAGCGGGTGCGTCAGTCATCGAATGGGAACCAGCCCGCGAAGAGTTCACGTCGGTATTGGTGCGGCATGTTGAGATCTATCGGTAGGCCGGGTCGGCGTTACAGAAGAGTGGGATTCCTTGCCTTGGAGTCTTTGTTGCTGTCCGGCCTGCTGCTGCTTGCGGTCTACGTGCTCTGGGACATGGGCTTCGCACTGGAAGTGCGGGTGCCCTCTTGGATGGAACGGGCGGACGGACTGCTCCTCTTCTCCATCCCTTGGCAGCCGGTCTTCGCGGTATCTGCGGGCCTCGCGGGGTATAGGGCGCTTCAGGCTATCGGCCGCGACCGCTTCGCCTTCTGGTTGATGGCGCTGGCGACCACTGTACCCCACGCTTTGCCAGCCTGGTCCCACAACCGCATCGAATGGCATGTGCTGCTCGAATTCCAGAGGGGACTGGTAGACGAACGTTCCGTCTATGGGGACATGACTCTCTTCGTCGTATGCCTTGTCGGTCTGGTTGCCCTGCATCGCATCCTGGGGATGAAGGGACTGGAACGCCAGATGCAACAGCGAGGAGTCGACCCACAGGAAAAGCGCAGGGTCATGCGTTATGAAGGTCTCCTGCTCATTGGACTCATCGCCGTTGGGTTGCTGGTGGCCGCCCTGATGGCGTTCCTTGCAGCGGCGTTGGCCAGCTACGACGGATTGCTGGACGGGTCGTCCCCGACCATAGTGACGGTTGGAGGAGGGGCAGCCCTCTTGCTCGCATTGACGCTTCTGCTCTGGTTCCGGGGTCTGCAGGGGTTCCCTGATGCGGCGGGCCCCATGGGCGGGGACCGCTCTGCGGGGAGCCGGCGCGAGCCGGGAGCGAACCAGTAGCCTGACGCGAGCGGGAGGGACTTCAAGGTACCTCAGGGTACTCAGTTTCTCGACCTCGCCCATCGCAAGTGCGTGGAGGCTAGCCGCAAGAATAGAAACAGCGCACTCAGGGGGACTCGAACCGGGACACGCAACCATTCAGTGCCCTGAGTCGCGGCCTTCGCATCCTGAGCGTCGCCGTTGCTTGTGTTGAGGACACCTGCCATCCGTACAGCAACCCTTGGCAGCAATTGCCCAATCGCGATAAAGATATCGGTTTTGCGTCGTAGCAACTCTTCAGTTGGGGTGGCCGAGCGCGCTGGTCTCGCGACGTAGATCAGAGGGACTTGACCGCATCCTCGATGGCCGATGTCGCATCCTGATAGTCCGTTCCGGGTGGGAAGCTCAGCGGCACCCCGAAACGGACCTCGATGCTTCCCCGCCTGAAGAGGGGGAAGCGTTGGGGCGCGCCCAGTTTGTGGATGTGCAAGCGGAGCGGAACGACGGGGATCCGTCCCTCGACGGCGACGAGCCCAGTGCCATTCATAAAGGGCTTTATCGGCCCGCCGACGGTCAGTTCGCCCTCCGGATAGATCAGCACCGACCAGCCGTTATCCATGACCTTGCCCATGTTTTCCAGGCTGGGTCTGATCGAACCCTCCCTCGCGAGAGGGAAGCCGTTGCCAAGGAGCGGGTTCATGATCCACCAGACGGGGTTCTTCCAGAGGTCCGCAGCTCCCGCGACGGCCATCCGGCGCCTCCACTTGAGAGGCACGGCCTTGATAATCAACGGGTTATCCAGGCCGAGGTTGTGGTTCGATGCAAAGAGTACAGGGCCGGTGATCCCTTCCAGGTTCTCGCGCCCCGTCACCTTCAGTCCATAAGGAAGGGCAGTCAGCGGAAACATGACCGACCGCTGAAGGACTCCCCGCGTCATCCGGCACCACCACTGCATACCCCAGCTCGGAAAGCTCATCATCGGCGGGTTCTTGGACCCTTCTTCCACGAGGTCAGCGAGTTGTCTGACCGTCGTCTCCGGACCTACCTGGCCTTCGTCCATGTATACGCCGAGTTCTGCTTCGATCGCCGACAGCAACTCGACCCGACCGAGCGAGTCGAGCTCGAGGTCGTCACCGAGCGCCGCCTCATCCTGGATGTCCGCAGGTTCTCGCTTGCTCACCTCGCCGATGATGTGGTGCAGACCTCTCGCCCCGCCAGCCGAGCTGCCGCCGGAGGGCGCTACGGCCGCGCTCACCGGCTGTATCTTGCCGAGGATCGTGTCGATTACGACCTGCTTCTTCACCTTGAGCGTGTGGGTGCGGGGGAAGTCTTCGTCCGTCCACACGGTGAAGCCCCTGATCCGCTGTTGTTCCGCAAGTTGGCTATTGGTCCAGGTGACAGCCTCTGAGGCCGCGTCAGCGTTGTCCAGGATCAGGGCGGCGTGCACCTCAACCGATGACCCGTTCGTCAGCCCGACCACCGCCGCGTCTCTGACGTGGGGATGCTTCGTGATTACCGTCTGGATGTCCTCCGGGAATACGTTCTGGCCGCTGGGCAGCACGATCATGTCCTTCATCCGACCTTGGATGTGCAGGAATCCCTCGTTGTCGAAGTATCCGAGGTCCCCAGTGCGGTACCAGTCGCCATCGAATGCTCTGGCGGTCTCCTCAGGCGCACGCCAGTAACCCGGCGTGACGTTGTCTCCGCGTACCAATATCTCACCCCCGCTGCTGATCCTGACCTCCACGTTCGGCAGCGGCCGACCGGTGGAGTCGTGGCGCCGTTCCCATATGGTGTGATTGCTGATGACGGGCGATGCCTCAGTGGCGCCATAGCCTTGGACGATCTTGACGCCCATCAGCTCCCACTTGTGCCCGAGTTCCGGGTCCAGCGCCGCCCCGCCGGACACGATGAAGTCGAGCCTTCCCCCGAACTGCTTGTGGACGCGGCGGAAGAGATGACGCCGCAGCCGGAACGGTGTTCGCTCGGCGACCTTGAGGAGCTTGCCCCACAGGGCTTCCTTGCCCTGCCGGGCCACTTCCCGTTCGATCCCGTTCATCAGCAACTCCAGTCCCTGAGGTACAAGGAGCATGATGGTGATCTTGCGCTCACGCATGGTCCGGGCGAGGACGGTCGGCTGGCGGCTGGTCGGGTAGGTAACGCTGGCGCCGTGATACAGCGTCATGAACAGCCCACCCATCTGCTCATACATGTGACTCAGCGGAAGGATGGACAGAAGCCTGCTCGACGGGTCGCATGATATGTACTGGGATATCCCCTCTATGTTGGCCGTCAGGTTCCTGTGGGTGAGCATGACCCCCTTCGGGTCTCCCGTCGTGCCGGAGGTGAACATGATCTCCGCGAGGTCATCAGGTTCAATATCCACGTCCTCCGGCTGAGGCAGACCGGCGATGGCAGATTCGAGCTCCTCGAATGTAATTTCGGGGACGCCGAGGTCCACGTCGCCCTTCGGTGTGAAACGCGATGTGAATGCCAGCTGCGGGTCTGTTCTGGATACAACCCTTGAGACGTAGTCGGGTGCGCTGCGGAGGTCGAGGGGAACAACGATGACTCCCGCACGCAGGCACCCGAAGAAGATCAGCACCCAGTGGGGAGAGTTGGGCCCCCAGAGGATGGCCTGGTCCCCCTTCACGAGTCCCCGGCGTTGAAGGAGGGTTGCAACCTGGCCGGACTCGTCCCACAGCCGGGAATAGGTCCAGCGCAGGTATCGGAACGCCGGTTTGAAGAGGAGCGCATCGCGAGACCCGTACTTCTCGACGGCTCCCCGGAGGAAGTCGACAACAGTCTCGCCGGTCGCGGTACTGGAGTTATGAACACGATTCATTGGCTACCTTCCCTTCGAAAGGGGCAATTCACCAGGATGATGTCCTCAGTGCGGGTGCACTCAGATCGTCCGGACAGGCTATGGGGAAGCCGTCGCGCCCACAACTGCGCCCTCCTGGGCCAGGCCGCATGCCACTGCAGGAGCGCTCGAAGAACCTGGTGGGGTTCGTCCTGCATCGGAGGGAAGTGGCTAAAGCATATGGTATCGAAGCACGCAGTTCCGCAGGCCAGAAAACACTCCTGGGTCGGCCCTGCGTGTCGGACGTAGCTGTCTCTGGCGGTTCTCCGTTGGCGGCATCCCTATGCGGATGTGGAATCCGTGCTCCCAAGCCTGTCTGCATGCTCTCATCATCGCCGTAAGTGGTAACAGAGAGTTCCGCCAGCACCTGTTTACCTGTAGGAACAGGGAGACTGGTGCCGAAGGCCGGATTCGAACCGGCATGAGGTTGCCCTCAACGGTTTTTGAGACCGTCGCGTCTACCATTCCGCCACTTCGGCGCGATTCGGATTATAGCGGAGCGTGTGGCACTGCTACGGAGGATACGAGCGAGCCTGCGGGTCTGTTTGAGATGGGGACCGTCCAAGCCGGGCATTGAGTATGAAGCTGGAGCGGAAGACGGGATTTGAACCCGCGACCTTCTCCTTGGCAAGGAGACGCTCTACCCCTGAGCCACTTCCGCTCGTGCTAGTACCGAGCCTTGCAGCCTGGTGCCGAGGCCCAGACTTGAACTGGGGACACCAGCATTTTCAGTGCTGTGCTCTACCAACTGAGCTACCTCGGCCCGGTTGTTCCATGCTACGAAGCAGCCTGAAGGGTGTCAACCGGGCCAAGCCGTTAAACGAGATTGACGCCGAGCGCCCGCTTGCGCGTTTCCAGGCTCACAAACGTCTCCGTGTGCCGGATACCCTCCACAATCCCGACCTTGTTATGCAGGAACGAGGCAAGCGCTTCGGAACTGGTCAGGTTCACCCAGATGAAGATGTCGTAGCTTCCAGTGGTAATGGAAACGTGCTCTGCCTCGGCCAACTCGGAGAGTTCGTCGGCCACGGCCTCGACGCGCGCGGGGTCTACCTGCAGCCCGATGAAGGCGGACGTGTGGTAGCCGAGCCGTTCAGGGTCCGGGATGGCCGCGACTCTTATGACCCGGTCCTGGAGCAGTTTGGCGAGGCGGCGGCGTGCCGTTCCCTCGCTCAATCCCAGTTCACGCGCCATCTGCGCGTGGGACGCACGGCCATCCTGCTGGAGGGTTTCGATGATCCTTCGGTCGATGTGGTCCAACGTCTCACTCCCCAAGCAAGCCCGGCGTGGTCTCTGCCTCGATGGGCTTGCCTTCCTCGGCAAGTTGCTGTCCGCGCAGTTGCTGCATCAGGTGACCCCGGGAATCGTATAAGAGGATTCATGCGCCGTCAACGCATGCAAGAAATGTTAATCGCCACCGCAGAGGGTATACGCGACGCCTTCCTTACGAATGGGTGCGTTTCTTAGCGTTCAACGCTGAACGCGCGTGTCTCCGCGAGGCTGGAAGATTGAGCCTGCACCAGGAAGGTCTGCGGGAGTGGAGCGGCCTTGCTGACCGATGCCGCCGAAGCGTCCCCTGGAGAGGATGCCCAGAGCGGATGCGGCTGCGCCCACCAAGGCTGCGCGTTTCAAGAAGCCGCGCCGCGTTACAGTGTTTCTGGATGTCGCGTCGCTCCGGGTCGCCATGGTCTGCCGAACTCCTGTAGCCGAACTGGTCACGGCAGATAATTGTAGACGTACGGCGCGGGATTGCAAGCGGACGAGGCATGAACGCGGGGAGGCGACCTTCTCAGGTAAGGGAGTCGTGGCCGGGGGTGTCCAGGCAGTATGCGAAATTCATCACAAACTGTTGACACCCACCCTAGGGGTGGTTTAACGTGCTCTTCTTGGCGGGAGCATCGCAGATACCACGTTGGAGCAGCGCCTCTCCGCCCAATCCAGAAGCAGGCAGGGATTCCGGCGACGCTGTTGCAGCGCAGGCCCCTGGACAAACGTGAATGACGGGCCCAGACCCCAGCTACATAACTGCATCTGACTGGGCTGCCGCCGCCGACCTTCTCGCGGCGCTTTGGTTCCTACTCGGGTCTGCCCTTGGTTTCGGTGCGTCCATGCTGCTGGCCCACGGAATGATTCCCTCACTGGCCGTCTCGCGGGACATACCGCCCCACGTGGCACGCCGAATCCGGGCACCTCTCTACGCGGTGGCTGTTGCCTTCCTCCTGCTTGGGCTGTATGCCATCTCGCTCTTCATCCAAAGGCTGGACTTCATCTCCAACCTGTTCTACGCGGGGGCGCAGTAGGGCCGGGGTTTCCCCGGCGTGCGGGCAATGAGCAACACCCTGGTCAAGATAGCCGTTCCGGTCATCGGTCTTGTAGCCGCCCTGGTTCTCGCTGCCGTGGCCTATTTCTTCGTGCAGGCGTGGTGGGCGCAGCCTCCAGCAGTCCTCGGCTTCGGGGACGGGCCGACGCAGCCGATAGCGTTTCCCCACACCGTGCACGTGACCACTGCGGGGCTGGACTGCCAGTTCTGCCATCGCACGGTTGCCACCGAAGAGGCGGCTACGGTGCCTGCCGTGGCCCAGTGCCAGTTCTGCCACGACTTTACCCGTATCACAGGCGAGCAGTCCGACTCTCCCACCGCGGAGGTGGAAATCGCCAAGCTCATCGGAGACCCGTTGGAAGGCCCCGACCCTGTCAATTGGGTGCGGGTCCACCGGCTTCCCGACCACGTGCAGTTCGTGCACGCGCCGCACATACAGCAGGGCTTCGCCTGCTCCACGTGGCACTGCGAAATCGCGAGCATGGAGGCCGTGGAGCAGGTCCGAAACCTCAAGATGCGCGATTGCGTCGA
>JAPOOH010000636.1 GCA_026713505.1 Chloroflexota bacterium
CCCGCCGCCGCGGCGCCCAGCACCGCCACCCAGAGGCTCAGCGGCTGGCCGAACAGCCACGGCATGAGCGAGCGATGGTGCTGGGCCGCGGTGATCACCGCGTACCGGCCGTCGGGCAGCCGGTAGGTCGCCAGCGCGAGGCGCCCGACCGGTCCGGTGCGCTCCGCTGGGTCGATGTTGGCCGGATCGACGCCGCGGCGCAGCAGGGTGGCGTCGGTGTAGGCCTGGACGCGGTCGGCCGGCTCCGCCGTCATCCGGCGAAGCCGGGCTTCGAGGTGGGGCTCGCGGATCAGGTCGGTCGTCTCGGGCGACGCGTCGACGATCTCCGCCCGCAGCACCTCGCCGCTCACCGCCCTCAGGATGGCCGGTCTCTGAGCGGGATCCGCGTCGCGCAGCAGCGTCATGATGCCGGCAGCCTGATCGACCCGCGGGAAGCGGGAGCCGGTGGGCCACCGCTCCTCCCGGCGCTGCCAGTGATCCAGGGCCACTGTGGCGAGGACGAGGAGTGAGAGGGCGCCCAGCAGGAGCAGCATGATGCGCCCGAGGAGCCCGATGCGGCCCATCACGGGGCTCCGGAGCGGACCGGGGCGGCGAGGATGTAGCCGGCGTTGCGCACGGTCTTGAGCAGGGACGCGGCCTGGCTGCCCGAGGCGTCGAGCTTGTGCCGCAGTCGGCTCACCTGGACGTCGATGGTGCGATCGAAGGCGTCGGCGGTCCGGCCGCGGGTCCAGTCGAGGAGCTGGTCGCGCGAGAGCACACGCTGCGGCCGGGTGACGAAGCAGTGGAGCAGGTCGTACTCGGCGCTGGTCAGCGGGACCTCGGCGGCGGGCTCACCGGTGAGCACCGTGCGGGCCGCGAGATCGACCACGAGGTCGGCGACGCTCAGCCGCTCGCTCGCGGCCTCGGCGGCCTGGACGCCGGCGCCGTGGGCCCGTCGCAGGACCGCGCGGATCCGGGCCAGCAGGACCCGCGGGTTGAACGGCTTCGAGACGTAGTCGTCGGCGCCCATCTCCAGTCCGAGGACCCGGTCGATGTCCTCATCCTTGGCGGTCAGCATCACGATGGGTGGCCCGCCCGATTCACGCAGGCGGCGGCAGATGGACAGGCCGTCCTCGCCGGGCAGCATCCAGTCGAGGACGACGAGGTGCGGCGCGACGCCCGACGCGAGCAGGCGGTCGAGGGCCGCGCCACCGTCGAGGGCGACGGTGCGGAACCCCTCGCCCTCCAGGTAGCCGGCGAGCAGGGCCCGGATGTCGGGATCGTCCTCGACGATGGCGATGGTGGTGCCCTCGTGCATCGGGCGAGCATAGGGGCGGCGGACGGCACGGCAACGCGAAACTGCGCGGTGTCACAAAACGTTACACGTCCCGATCCGGACGCCGAGCCCGCGCCACCGTCAGGGTTCGCTTACTCGCCTCGCCCCCGAAGACGCTCGAGAAGACACCTATGACGAAGACCTACACCATCGCGGCCATTCCCGCGGACGGCATCGGCGTCGAGGTCATCGCCGCCGGCATCGAGGTGCTCGACGCGCTGGCCGAGAAGGCCGGCTCCTTCGCCTTC
This sequence comes from Chloroflexota bacterium, assembly GCA_026713505.1. Lineage (GTDB taxonomy): Bacteria > Chloroflexota > Dehalococcoidia > Lucifugimonadales > Australimonadaceae > Bin16. Next base: position 1,564 of record JAPOOH010000636.1, read on the forward strand.
CGGTTCGACCATTTCGACTGGGGCTCGGACTACTACAAGAAGCACGGCGTGATGATGCCGGCCGACGGCCGCGAGCAGATCCGGAACCACGACGCGATCTTCTTCGGCGCCGTGGGGGCGCCGGACGTGCCCGATCACATCACCCTCTGGGGCCTGCGGCTCGCGATCTGCCAGCCCTTCGCCCAATACGCCAATGTCCGCCCGACCCGGATCCTGCCGGGCATCACCAGCCCGCTGCGCAACGTCTCGGGTCCGGAACTCGACTGGGTGATCGTGCGCGAGAACTCGGAGGGCGAGTATGCGGGCGTCGGCGGCCGGGTCCACCAAGGCCATCCCAACGAGGTCGCCACCGACGTCTCGATGATGACCCGCTCGGGCGTGGACCGGATCATCCGCTACGCCTTCGAGCTCGCCCGCACCCGCCCGCGCAAGTTGCTCACCGTCGTCACCAAGTCCAACGCCCAGCGCCACGCCATGGTGATGTGGGACGAGATCGCCGCCGAGGTCGCGAAGGACTTCCCGGACGTGACCTGGGACAAGATGCTGGTCGACGCCATGACGATGCGGATGGTGACGAAGCCCGAGACCCTCGACACGATCGTCGCGACGAACCTGCACGCCGACATCCTGTCGGACCTCGCGGCGGCGCTCGCCGGGTCGCTCGGCATCGCACCGACCGCCAACATCAACCCGGAGCGGACCTTCCCGTCGATGTTCGCGCCGATCCACGGCTCGGCCCTCGACCTCGCCGGCCAGGGCATCGCCCACCCCACCCCGGCCC
>JAPOOH010000357.1 GCA_026713505.1 Chloroflexota bacterium
CGCCGAGGCCGACGACATGTGCACCCATCTCTTCGAACGACTTCAACGCACGGTTGAAGGTAGCAGTCTGGGTCGTTCACCCGCCGGTGAATGCTGCGGGGAAGGAGTGGATGACGACCCACTTCTCGTCCTTGAAGCTGGCGAGGGAGACGTCTTCTCCGTTCTGGTCCTTGAGTGTGAAGTCCGGGGCTTGCTGGCCTACGTCCACCATTGGGGCCTCCTGGGAGTGTGGAGTGTGCGGGCTAGGATAGCGGGAAGCGTGGGGAAGATAAAGGGGAGCGGCTGTCCCCCCCTCGAGTGGCCGCGCCTGCGTTGCCCTCCCAGCCAGCGTCGTCGGCGAGAGTTGCGGCATCGTTCGGTGCTACCATGGGCGCTCGGGCAGTCCAGGGGGACCGGGAGGGCGGAAGGTTGGACGAGAAGGCTCAGGGCAGCTACGAGACCATGGCCAGGGTGCTGGCCAACATCCGCCGGGTCATGGTCGGCGCCGACGAGGCCGTCGAGTCGGTGGTGACGGCGCTCCTCGCACAGGGACACGTCCTTGTGGAGGGAGCGCCCGGCGTGGGGAAGACGGTGCTGGCGAAGAGCCTGGCGCGATCGATAGACGCAACGTTCAGCAGGGTGCAATGCACCGCCGACCTGCTGCCCGCCGACATCACCGGCACCAACGTGTTCGACCCTCGAGACAGGGAGTTCCACTTCCGGCCCGGCCCTATCTTCTCTCACGTAGTGCTGGTCGACGAGATCAACCGCTCAACGCCCCGCACGCAGTCCGCCTTCCTCGAGAGCCTCGACGAGCATCAAGTCACCGTCGACGGCGTGAGCCATCGCGTACCCGACCCGTTCATGGTGGTTGCCACGCTCAACCCCGGGCAGCACATCGGCACCTTCCCGCTTCCGGAGACGGAGCTGGACCGCTTCACGCTGACGGCGCGCCTGGACTACCCGTCGGAAGCGGATGAGGCGGAGGTAGCGCTCCGGCAACTCGTCTCGCACCCCGTCGATACGTTGGAATCGGTAGCGGGAATCGAGGACATCCGCAACGCCCAGGAGGCCGTGAAGGCGCTGTATATAGACCGAAAAGTGGTGACGTACGTGGCAAGCGTGGTAGGCGCGGCGCGTCGTCACCCGGCGGTAGGGCTCGGCCCGTCTACACGGGCAACCATGGCGATGGTCAACCTGGCGCGCGCCCATGCGTTGATGGAGGCCCGGGACTTCGCCACGCCGGACGACGTTCGCGCCGTCGCTCATGCGGCACTGGCCCATCGAGTTTCCCAGGGAAGCGGCGAGCATTCCGCGCAAGCCACGTCCGACGTCGTTGAAGAGGTGCTTCGCCAGGCGCCGGTGGACTAGCCAGGCGCCGCGAGCGGGCCAGACAGAGCGGACGCACGAGGTTCATGTGTCGCGGCGCTACAAGATACTCATCATCGCAGTGATCGGCGCATTCGCGCTGCTGCTTGGGTTCAGGCCGCTCTTCCTGCTGTTCTACGCGGCGCTGGCGGGCTATGCGATCGCGCCGCTGTGGGCGCGAATACAGACCTCCGGCATCAGTGCGGAGATACGGTCCTCGACGGCGTTCCTGGAAGCAGGCCAGCCGCTGCCCATCGAGGTCAGCCTGTTCGAGTTCGGGGGAAAGCCCCACTGGGGACTCCGGGTGACCGTAGACGACGGGACCGCAGGCGCGGTGTCCGGCTACGTCCACGAAACGACGATGGACCTGCCTCCCCACACGGCCCGCCGGTGGTTGGTCATCCTCGCGAGCCGGCCACGCGGCATGATTCAGGTTGGCCCAGCGTCGATACAGGGCTCAGACCCGATGGGGTTCCACAACCACGTGCGGCGGTTGGGGGCCGAGCGGCAGATGCTGGTGTACCCGCGCATCGTGCCGCTGAGGGTAGAGTTTCCTCCCGGCGTCCGTGAAGGCCGGGAGAGCATCCGTGCGACGCAACCGGCTCACGGCACTGCCTCCATCTCCCGCCTCCGCGACCATGAACCCGGGGACCCCATATCGCGGATCCACTGGTACACCTCTGCGCGGATGGGCAGACTGATGACCGCTGAGCGTGAGGACGACGAGATAGAGGACGCGGTCTGGGTGGCGCTCAACCTGGACAGAAGCGTGCAGTCCGGTTTCGGGGAAGAGAGCACGACGGAGTACGGAGTGACCATCGCGGCCTCGCTCACCACTGCGTTCCTCGATGCCGACGTGCCCGTGGGGTTGTTGGTGAGCGGTCCGGGCCGAGTGGTATTCCCCGCCGAGCGGGGCGAGAGCCAGCGCGAGCGCATCCTGGAGTCATTGGCACTGGCCAGGGTGGGCAGCCGCTACCCCGCGCACCTCCTGCTTGACGACTATCGGCTGCGGACGGGCCCCAGCACGCACCTGTTCTTTGTGACTCCCACGATCCATCGGGAGACGGCAGGCGCCGCTGACCAGTGGGGAACCGATCCCTCGGTTACCTGGATCGCGCTTGACAGGCAGAGCTTCGCCCTTCCCCCAGGTGTGAGTCCGGAGGGGGAGCCCGGCCAGTCAGGCAATGGCGTGACGGTGCGGCGCGGCGATGATCTCGCGGCGGCGCTCAGTGCGGCGATCGCCCAGACCATGGTCGCCCGGGTTGAGGTCGGATGAGCAGCGGGCCAGTAATCGCCGCGCCCGCAGGCCGCAGGACATCGCCGGCGGTGTTGGTGTTGCCGCTGCTGGTGGTGGGCTGGACGGCCGACACTGCGAACTGGGTCCCGGACCTGCCCTCGCTGTGGCCCCAGGCGGTTGCCTCTCTGCTGGTCGGGTATCTCATCGCTACGCGGATACGCCACCGGGTGTCAAGCCACGCCGCCGGTCTCGGGGTCGCGTCGGCCGTCGCGGGAGGATTCGGCCTCTGGCTGCCGGGCACTCCCATGCTCGGCATGGCAGTGCTGCTCGTGTGGCTGACGTGGATGGTGGGCTGGCTGACCGCGTGGCTCGCCTACCGTACGGGGCAGGCGCAGTGGGCGTTCGTGCCCGGCTTGATCGTGCTCCTGGTGATGCTGGCCAATCTGCCTCCCTCACTCTACGTTCGGCTCGCCATCTTCATCGCAGCCGCCGGAGCGAGCGTCGCCGTATTCCGTGACCCGTCCAGCAAGACCGGTCAGACACCCGGCATGGGGCTGGCCACCGCAGGACTCGTGATGGGCGTCATCGTCAGCGTCGCCGCGTGGTTCGCTCCGACCCCGTCAGAGCCCCTGTTCCCCGAGCCGATGGAGGCCGCCGCGTCGCGCTGGAACGACTTCTGGCGGAATACCAACCATATCTTCCAGGATGTCCCGAACCGGCGCGAGATCCCCCGCCTGCGGCTGACTGAAGTCCTGCCCATGACCAGCCCCCTGGAGTCCGGCGACGACCTGATGATGGTGGTGGAGGCGTCGGAGCCGCGGCGATGGCGATTGGGAACATACGAAACGTACACAGCAGACGGGTGGAGGAACAAACCCGAGTCCGCGTTCAGCCCGGACCCAACCGGCGGGACGGTCAGTCCTGCTCCAGTGCTTCACGCAGCACGTGAAGTGCGCATCAGCGTGCGCACCGCAGCGGTGATGAACCAGATCGCGACAGCGGGCATCCCCGCCGAGGCTTCTGTGGAGAGTGTCAGGGCCCTGTCGCCGCAATCAGAGTTCCTGTTGAACCAAGGCGACGCACAGGACACCTACCTGCCTCCTGACCTCGAAGCGATCAGGGCGGACGTGCTAGCAGGCCCGACATCCCCGTCCGCTTCGGACCTGCTTGCCGCAGCCGGGGCTGAGGTTGCCGGGGAAACCCGGGACTTTCTCGTCGTGCGGCGCACCGACGGTGCGCCTGTCCCGCTGCTCGCGCTGGAGTTCACCGAGCGTCTCATCCCACCGTGGACGTACGAGAGTGTCGGGACCGTGGTGACGGCGTCGCCTCTCCAGCTCGCGACCGCCGCCACCGAATACCCCCGGCACGTCACCGACCGCTACCTCCAGCTGCCGGTCGGATTCCCGGAGAGCGTGCGGGCCGCCGCTGCCGAGATCACCTCGGACGCGGCAACCCCCTACGAACAGGCTGTCGTTCTCCAGTCCCACCTGCTCACGTTGCCGTACTCGCTGGACGTTCAGGCGCCGCCTCGCGGACGGGACGCTGTTGAGTGGTTCCTCTTCGAGAACCAGACCGGGTTCTGCACCTATTACGCCTCGGCGATGATCACCATGCTGCGGTCCCTCGGCGTTCCGGCCCGCCTTGCAGTTGGATTCGCTCCCGGCACGTTTGATGGCGACCGCGGCGGATGGGTCGTGGAAGCCCGGCACTACCACGCCTGGCCGGAGGTGTACTTCCCCGGCTTCGGGTGGGTGGAGTTCGAACCGACGCCCCCGGCACTGCAGAACAGCCTGGCGCTGGTCGACTCCCCGGAGGCTGAGCGCGAGGAGCGAGAAGCTGTCGAGGGGACGGGCGAGGAACCGTGCTTCGTGGATGGGATACCGTGCGAAGAGTTGGAGGAGGAAGAGGAGGACCTTCCCGTAGGGGACCTCGAGATAGAACCGTTGGGAGAGCAGGCCATCTGGCGTGGGGGCCTCGCCTCGATGAGCGTACTGTCGCTCACCGGTGCCGTGGCACTGATGGCTGGCTGGCATCTGCGCCGCATCGGCATCGCCGGGAGGATACGCCTCCGGCTCCGCGTGCTTCTCCGGCTGGCGGGCGCACGCCGCGTACCCTTCGAGACGCCGCGCGAGATGGCCCGCCGCCTCGCCGTCTACCAACCTCAGGGGGAGGCGGACCTCATGGTCATGGCGTCGGCGGCCAGCGTCGTGAGCTACAGCAGGAGCAGGCGCCTGAGCGGGGAGCAGCAGGCCCAGCTTCGCACAGCCGCAAGGTCATGGCCGGGCATGGCATTGAGCATCTGGCTGCAGCGGTGGCGGGGCGCAGCGGTCCGGTGGGTCCGCCGACGGTCGCGAGGCGCTGCCACAGTCAGGGGTGGATGAGGCCCTCTTGAGGCTGCGTCCAGGCCACCCTGGGCAGCATGGCGTGTTGCCTGGCGCGTGCGAAGGAAACGTCGTGGACGGGGACGTCGATGATCACTGGCGCCTGCTGTTCCAGCGCGAGGGGCAGTAGCCGTTCCAGGTCGAGCGGGTTGTCCGCCTGCATGGCGACCGCGCCGAAAGACTCGGTGAACCTGATGAAGTCCGGGTTGCTCAGGTCAGTCTCATACGTGCCGGAGAAGAAGTCGTCCATGTCACGCGCGACGTTGCCGTAGGCGTCGTCCCTGAAGACGATGGTGACCACGTTGATGCCGTACTTGACCGCGGTTGAGAGCTCGGCCGCGTTGAACATGAAACCGCCGTCTCCGTTGATGCAGACGACGGCACGGTCCGGCTGGGCGACCTTCACGCCCAGCGCCGTGGGGAATGCGCCTCCGAGGTTGTAGGAGTAACCGGAGTCGATGTACGTCCTCGGGTGGTTCACCTTGTAGTGGGTGCGCGAGTAGTAGCCGAGCTGGGTGATGTCCCAGACGGTGAATGCGTCGTCGGGGAGACCGTGTTGGATCGCCTCGATGATAGGGAACTGCGGCTCGTGGAGGCGGATGTCGTAGTAGGCGATGAGACGCCGTGCAGCGGCGACGGCCTCTTCAGGCGATGAGCGGTCGCCCGCCCCGGCCTCGGCGAGGTGGGGGAGCAGCGCCTCGATGGTTGCCCTGGCGTCGCCGTGCAGGGGGATGGTGTTCGCCTGGATCCGGGTGAGTTCGGAGTCGTCGATGTTGATGTTGATGAGGGTGGAGGCTTCGCCGGCGGGGTTCCCCATCGAGAAGCGCGTCCCGATGCCGATCACGACGTCGGCGGACTGCATGACGTCTACGAGTTCGTTCATCTCCTGTACGTCCGCACGGGGGCTGAGGCACGACCCGTAGCAGAGGGGATGACGGTCCGGGATCGCGCCCTTGCCGCCTCCAGAGGGGATGACGGGGATGCGGGTCGCCTCGGCCAGTGCGACGAGCGCTTCTTCCGCGCCCGACTGAGACACGCCGCCGCCGACGAAGATGAGCGGGCGCTGGGACGCGGCGATGACGCGGGCGGCTTCCTGCAGCTGCTCCGGGCTCGGCACGATGCGCGAAGTGGGGGCCGGGTTCCGCAGCTGGATCTCGTCGCGCTCGACCCCGGTCTCGGGGGGCATCTCGATAAAGACGGGACGGGGCCGCCCGGTGCGCATCTGCCGGAATGCCTCGGACACGGCGGCGGGAACGTCCCGCGGGGTGAGCACCTGCCGCCGCCACTTGGTGACGGGGGCCAGCGTGCTTCCCTGGTCCATAACCTCGTGGTAGGCCCCCAGGTTCTTGCCGATCTGGCCCCGCGGTATCTGAGCTGCGATGAGGAGCACGGGCGAGGAACGGGAGTACGCGGTTGCCACTCCCGCGGCTGCGTTGTAGACGGCCGTGCCGGGCCCCACGAGGGCCACGCCAGGCATGCCGGAGGCGCGAGCGTAGCCATCCGCCATGTGCGCGGCGCCCTGCTCGTGGCGGGTGGTGACCAGACGGATGCCCGGCTCGTCGCGCAGGGCGGCCATGATGCCGTTCATGTGTATTCCGGGTATGCCGAAGACGACTTCGACTCCCTCCCGCACGAGGGACTGCACGAGGGCTTCCCCGCCGCTCATCCTGGGCATGATCTCTTCCTCCTGCGAACAGGCTCACGTCACTCTTCGAAGCTCCGGCGACGGCGGTGCAGCCGAGCCGGCGGCAACCGCGCATGGAGACCCTCAAAGAGCCAGGTTGCCAGGGCCGGGCTACAGGCCTTCGGTGACCACCATGTTGATGTTGGCCGACCGGGAGCGGATGTCATCCAGCGCGGTGTACTCCGGCGAGGCGAGCCATGCGCGGGCCTGCTCCATGCTGCCGAACTCAAGGATCGCAAGGCGCTTGGGAGCCCACGAGCCCAGCCTGACATCGATCTCGCCACCACGCGCCACGAACCTGCCGCCATGAGCCTCGACAGTACCCGTCACGCGCTCGAAGAACTGTCCGAATAGGTCAGGGTCCGTTATCTCGACGTCGGTTATCACGTATGCAGACATGGTGACACCTCCCAAGGTCTCAAGGTGACCGGCGATCGCAGGGCTATCCGGTGCCGGCTCGACCGGAGAGAAGCCTACACCCTCGCTCTGTCCGCGCACCATGCAGGCCGCTTCGAAGGGGGTTGGCGACGGTGTGGGCCAGGGGCATTGTCAGGCTGTGTAAGGGATGAAGGGGGGGGGGCAGGTTGGCAACGAAGGCGTTCTGCGGGTTGCGTGGGGCTTTGTCGCGCGAACGCTCCCCAAGAGGATGTTGCGCGCTGAAGCGCGGGCTCGCTCAACATGACAAGTCCCCGCCCCTTGAGCCCCGCCGGGCTGCGAGGTTGCGCGCTGAAGCGCGAGCCTCCGCAGGAATGACAGTTCCCCTTTTCACAGGAACGACGGGCACCTTCTGAGAGGAATCGCGAGGTCTATTCGTCGGCAGGGCGCCAGCGGAGTTCGGGGCGGCGGGCGGCACGGGCCTCGTCGAGGCGGGAGATGGGGGTCTCGTAGGGCGCTCCGCGCAGGAAGTCCTCGTCCGCGGCGGCCTCGGCGTCGATGCGCCCGAGCGTCTCGATGAAGGCGTCGAGCGTCTCCTTCGACTCGGTCTCCGTGGGCTCGATCATGAGCGCTTCCGGCACGACGAGCGGGAAGTACATGGTGGGCGCGTGGAAGCCGTGGTCCAGCAGGCGCTTGGAGACGTTGAGCGCGGTGGCCCCCGGACGCTTCCGCGCCGCGAACACGACCTCATGCATGACGGAGCGGTCGTACGGGAGCTCAAAGAGCGGGCGCAGTCTTGCCAGGAGGTAGTTGGCGTTCAGCACGGCGTTGCCGCTGATGTTGAGCATGCCCTCGCCGCCGAGGAGCGAGATGTAGGTGAGTGCCCGGATGAGCACACCGAAGTTGCCTTGGGCCCCGCCGCTGCGCCCGATGCTGTGCGCGGGCATCTCGCTGCCGTAGGAGCCGTCGTCCCGTTGCACGACGATGGGGCCAGGCAGGAAGGGGGCGAGGTCGGGGGTCACGCAGATGGGCCCGGCGCCGGGTCC